>DAIEQP010000285.1 GCA_027347805.1 Ignavibacteria bacterium
TGATAATCCGTTAATTTATTACGCAAGAGATAGCTGGTACATTCGCACTACAGAAATTGCGAATAGAATGATTGAACTGAATAAATCAATTAATTGGTGCCCGCCTGAAGTTGGTGCAGGAAGATTTGGAAATTGGCTTGAAGAAAATAAAGATTGGTCTTTATCAAGAGATAGATACTGGGGAACACCGCTTCCTATTTGGCTCAATGAAGATGGCGACATGCATGTTGTAGGTTCAATTGCAGATTTAAAGGAAGGTTATGTAGAACGTGATGGAAATAAAATATCGGTCAAAGATCTTCCTGAAAACGAAATTGATCTTCATAAACCATTTGTGGATGGTGTGAAGTTTGAAAAGAATGGCAAAGTTTATACAAGAACACCTGAATTAATTGATGTATGGTACGACAGCGGTTCTATGCCTTTTGCTCAATGGCACTATCCATTTGAGAATAAGGAAATTTTTGAATCAAATTTCCCTTCAGACTTTATATGCGAAGGTATAGATCAGACTCGAGGTTGGTTCTATACACTACATGCAATCGCAACAATGGTATTCGATAATGTTGCCTACAAGAATTTAATTGTGAACGAATTAATTCTTGATAAAGACGGACAGAAAATGTCCAAGAGCAAAGGAAATGTAGTTGATCCGTTTTTAATGTTTGATAAATATGGTGTTGATGCAACACGTTGGTACCTTGTTACAACCAGTCCGCCATGGAAACCAACCTTATTTGATGAAGATGGAATAACAGAAGTTCAGCGTAAATTCTTTGGAACACTTGTAAATACTTACAATTTCTTTGCACTTTATGCCAACATCGATAAGTTTGATTTCAGCGATAAACTCATTCAGTATGATGAAAGACCTGAAATTGACCGCTGGATAATTTCAAAACTTCATTCATTGGTAAAAGAATACAAGCAGCTAATGGAATCTTATGATGTTACAAAGGCTGCTAGAATGGTATCAAATTTTACAATTGACCAGCTTTCAAACTTGTATGTTCGCCGCTGTAGAAGAAGATTCTGGAAATCTGAAATCAACAAGAATAAAATATCTGCATACCAGACTTTGTATGAATGCTTAATTACTGTAACAAAATTAACAGCACCGTTTGCACCATTCATTGCGGAAGAATTGTATCAGAATTTGAATAAAGTTACGGGCAAAGATGAATATGAATCTGTTCACCTTGCATTCGTACCCGAATCAACTTACAGTGATGCAGAATTGGAATTAAAGATGGATATTGCACAGCGGGTTGTCTATCTAACTCGTTCGATTCGTGCAAAAAATAATTTAAAGGTTCGTCAGCCGTTATTGAAAATGATGGTCGCTGTTGATAAATCCAAAAGAGAAGCCCTGCAGAAAATGGAAGAGGTAATTCTTGAGGAAGTAAACATAAAAGAATTGATTGTGTTAGAAGACGATTCATCAATTGTGAATAAATCAGCCAAAGCAAATTTTAAAACAATTGGACCGAAATACGGTAAGCTAGTAAAATCTCTCGCAAATTCTATCAAGGAACTTGATAAAGCAGCAATATCAATCCTTGAAAAAACAGGGGAACTTGAGATTACTGTAGAAGGGGAGCCGGTTAAAATAAACAGGGACGATGTTGAAATAATTAGCCATGAAATCGAAGGCTGGCTGGTTGAAACTGAAGAAGGTGTAACTGTTGCAGTTGATACAGAATTAACCGATGACCTTATTGCAGAAGGTTATGCCCGTGAATTTGTTAACCGTGTTCAGAATATGAGGAAGGATGCCGGTTACGATGTAATTGACAGGATTAGAGTTTTTGTTAAAGGTGATGAAAAAATAATTGCCTATGTAAATAAGTTTAATGATTATATTGCAAATGAAGTGTTGGCTGATGAATTAAATTCCAATGATAATGTTGAAGGATTTACACAAGAATTTTCAATTGGCGAGTTTAATTGTTCTATAACAATCTCGAAACTTTAAAGATTACATAGAAGGGCGGAGGCATTAATGGCAAAGGCTGTTAAAAAGACTACAACTAAAAAAGCGGTTTCAAAACCAAAGACCGCTGCAAAAGCAAAAACAAAAACTGTTAAGGCAAAATCTGTTAAGCCAAAAGCAGTGATTAAAAAAGTTGTTGCTAAACCAAAAGCGACTAAAACCAAGACCGCTCCGGTCAAGAAGTCCGCTGCGAAATCTCTAAAGAAGGGAAATCATGTTGAGGTAATTTCCCCAACCAAAAAAGTGAAAAAAATTCAGGGATACTCAAGAAGAGATCTGGAAGATTTTAAAAAAGTAATTCTTGAAAAGCGTAATGAAATTATTGAACAGCTCCAGGTTTTGAAGGATCAAATGATGGATCCTACTACCGGTCAGTATGTTAACGAAAACTCTCCATATTCGCTTCACATGGCTGAACAGGGAACTGATGCTATGGAACGCGAGAAACTTTATTTGTGGGCTCAGCGTGAAAACAAATTCCTTGGTTATCTTGACGATGCGCTCCAGAGAATTGAAAATGGTACTTATGGAATTTGTATAGAATGTATTGATGAACCCCAGAATCTTTGCCCAACTTGCCCGTTAATTCCTAAGGAAAGATTGATGGCTGTTCCTCATACTCAGCATTGCTTACAAGTAAAACAGAAAATGAAAAAATGATAAGACTTAAGAATTTTAGTGTTCTCTATATTTCGCTTGTAGTTGTAATAATAGATCAAGTAACAAAGTTTTTGGTTAAGGGAGGAATTATTCCTCTCTTAAACATTCATGCACAAGGAATGGATTACGGCAGCAGCAAAGAAGTTCTCGGAAATTTTTTCAAGATTACATTTGTTGAAAATCCAGGTCTTGCTTTTGGAATTACTGTTGGGGATACTTCCAAACTTTTACTTTCATTGTTTTCGCTTGCGGCAAGTATAGGTATTCTATACTATCTATATAAGTTAAGAGATCAAAAATTAATTGTAAAAATAGCCCTAGCTTTTGTATTTGGCGGTGCAATCGGAAATTTTATTGACCGCGCCTTCTATGGAATCTTTTATGGTTATGCGCCATTATTTTATGGCAGAGTTGTAGATTTTTTTAATATGGATTTTTTTGATTTCACCCTGTTCGGAAGAACATATGATAGATTCCCAATCTTTAATATTGCTGATTCCGCTGTTACTATTGGGGTTGTGTTATTAATTCTTTTCCATAAAGGCGAAACTAAAAAAGAAGAAATTGTTGAACCGGCTGCTGATGTGTCTGGTGTTGAAATCAACACTCAAGTTTCAAATGAATTACCAATCCAATCAGAAGTTATAGAAAATGGCGAAGATAATCACAGAGAAGAAAATAAGGATTGACGTTCCGGAAGGTAAAAAGAAAGAACGCATCGATGTCTTCCTTACAAACTCTGTTGAAAACGCCACTCGCTCTCGAATTCAAAAATTAATCAAAGCTGAATGCGTTACGGTTAACAGTAAAGTTGTTAAACCAAATTATATTGTTAATCCTTGCGATGTAATCGATCTTACTATTCCAACAAATCCTCGACCGGAAGAAACCGAAGCAGAAGATATTCCTCTTGATATCGTTTATGAAGATGAATTTTTAATAGTTGTTAATAAAGCTGCAGGAATGGTTGCCCATCCATCTCTAGGAAATTATACAGGCACATTGGTTAATGCACTGCTTCATCATACAAAAAAACTTAGTGATTTAAATGAAGATTCATTTCGTCCTGGAATTGTTCATCGAATTGATAAAGAAACAAGCGGCTTACTGCTTATTGCAAAGGATGAATGGACTCATGCCCAACTGGCAAAACAATTTTATCATCATACAATAGACCGAGAATACTGGGCGGTATGCTGGGGAAAATTTAAACAGTCCAAAGGGGAAGTTGTTGGAAATATTGCCCGCTCAACAAAAGATCGAAAAATATTTACTGTTAGTGAAACAGAAGGAAAACATGCTCATACTTTTTATGAAGTGATGGAGGAATTTGAATTTGCCTCCCTTGTTAAGTTAATATTGAAAACCGGGAGAACACATCAAATTCGTGTGCATATGTCTCACGTTCATCATCCGATTTTTGGCGACCCTGTTTACGGCGGCAGAAAAATTGTTTATGGATTGGAACTGCAGAAAATAAAAGCTAGAGTAGAAAATTTGCTAGAGATAATGCAGAGACAAGCTTTACACGCAAAGACACTTGGATTTATTCACCCGCATAAAAAAGAAAAAATATTTCTTGAATCAAATTTACCGAGCGATTTTATTCAGTTGCTTGAAAAACTGAAATAACTCACTTTAGTGAATTCCACACACTAATTGCTTCGCCAAACGGTTCAATGGCTCTTGGAATGGCGCCATGCATATAAGAAATTGCGACACCATAATTAACTATCGGCACGCCGATATATTTTGCTTGTTTAATTCGCTGTTGCATCATTTTTCGTGTAAGCATACATCCGCCACAGTGAACTATTAATTTATAGTCAGAAAGATTTTCCGGATAATCGTGACCATTAACTACATCTATCAGCAAATCTTTTTTTGTATGTAATCTTAACCATCTTGGAATTTTAATTTTGCCGATGTCATCTTCCTGGACATGATGAGAACATGCCTCGGCAACAAGTACCTTATCGCCGTTATTCAATTCTCCAATTCTTTTTATTCCACGAACGTATTCACCAAGATCGCCTTTATATCGCGCCATTAAAATGGAAAATGTTGTTAGAGGAATCTCATCCGGAACATCTGCAGCGACGCGCATAATTGCCTGACTATCTGTAACAACTAGTTTGGGTGGCTCTGCCAGTTTATTCAATGCAGATCTAAGTTCTTTATCTTTTGCAACAACTACAATTGAATCAACATCAAGAGACTCACGTATTGTTTGCACCTGAGGCATAATCAATCTTCCTTTGGGAGCGCCGAGATCGATCGGAACAACAAGAACAATTACATCATGTTGTTTTAAAAGATCGCCAACTAAAGGCAGTTCATCGTCTGCAGGAAGATTTTTCACTACATTTTCTTTTAATTCATGAATCCCTTCATTGTTCAAACACGAAACGGATTCAAATTTAATGTTCATCGAATCTAATTCTTCAACCAAATCATAATTGATTCCGAGTTCACATTTATTTATTACTGCGAGAAAAGGAAGTTCCAAAAATTTTATTTCTTCAATAAGATTTTTTTCTTTTTGAGATAAAGTATTTTGAGAATCCAGGACAAGTATAACGAAGTCGGCCTCTGAAATTACTTTTACAGTTTTGCCGATTCTTTTTTCACCCAGTTCTCCAACATCATCAATACCGGCTGTGTCGATTAAAACTACCGGGCCAAACGGAAGAAGTTCCATCGCTTTACGAACAGGGTCAGTTGTAGTTCCCGGACTATCGCTTACTATAACCAAATCCTGCCCAACAAATTTATTCATCAGAGATGATTTACCAACATTGCGAAGACCAACAAAAGCAATGTGTTTTCTTTCCGATTGTGCTACTTTACTCAATTTCAATTCCTAATTCTGTTGAAATAATTTTACTGATTTCTTTTTCGTCAATATTTTTTTCTTTCTTTAATTCATCAATGAACGAATTTTTATTTACCTCACATTTTTTAACAATCCCCTGAATGGCGTCGTAACCAAATGTGGAAATAAAAATTGCTGCAATGGCCGATGAGTTTAAGAGGTTTTGTTTGCTTCTTTCTTTATTAGCAGTAATACCATCAATACATTTTTCTGTTAGATTTATATTTACATCACGCATCAATGAAAATGATTTGAGGAACAAATGTGCAATCATCGGAAGAAAGGCATTAAGTTCCAGGTTACCATTCGAAACAAGATTTGCAATAATTAC
>DAIEQP010000294.1 GCA_027347805.1 Ignavibacteria bacterium
CCAAAAATACTTTTGCGGCCGGTGCATCTTACGGCGGCTACATGATTAACTGGCTGGAAGGACACACAACAAGATTTAACGCAGTTGTTAGTCACGATGGTGTGTTCAACATGGAAAGCATGTTCGGTTCAACTGATGAAATCTGGTTCGATAACTGGGAACATGGCGGACCATACTGGAAAACCAGATCCAATTACGAAAAATTTTCTCCCAATAGATTCGTAAAAAACTTTAGAACTCCAATGTTAATAGTACATAGCGGAAATGATTTTAGAATTCCCGAAACACAGGCAATGGAATTGTTCACTGCATTACAGCTCAATAATGTGCCAAGCAAGTTTTTATACTTTCCGGATGAATCACACTTTGTAAGCAAACCACAAAACGCTCGCTTATGGTGGAATACAATTTTTGATTGGTTTGAACAATAGAAAAAATAAAATGAGATGGTTATGAATTCAAATCTCGATGAATTTGAAAATCAATTCAACAGCGAAGAAAAAGTTGAGAGAGGTAAAGAGTTTGTTGAAAACCGACTCTGGAACAAGGTTGAGAAAGAAGGAAGCCGTATACGATTTGCCAAAGATGTGAAGGCATTATACAGATATATGCGGGATAAAAATGTACCCTGGTACCGCAAGTCTGTTGTAGTTGGTGCCCTCATATATTTTATAAGTCCTATTGATGCTATCCCTGACTTGGCTCCACTGGTTGGTTATCTTGATGACCTCGGAGTAATTTTAGCAGTAGTAAAATTTATGGGAAGTGAAATAATTCCCTACTACGATTAACAGTATTCAAAATGGGTTGTGAATCAGGAAGCAACGATTCATAACCCAACATTTTTTGGGGCCGCTATTTAATTGTAAAAATTCTTCTCGATAATAAGTTATCCGAATCTTGTTAACAGATTTTAGGGGAATTTAATGAAAAAAATTATTTATAGTCTTCAGACCAAACTGATTGCAAGCTTTATATTGTTAATTGTTGTGATTGCAGGGGGCACTTTCTTTTATACCTTTAATGAAACAAAAAAGGCATTGAAAGAAACAATGAGAGATGAATTAAAAACCGTTGCTTCAGCTGTTGCTACTCAAATCAATGGTGATTCTCTTTCAATTTTAAAAATGGGCGACGAATCGAAAAACAGTTTCAGAATTATCCGGGACCAGTTATTAACTATACGCTCTTCCAATCCAGATATTAAGTTTGTATACACAATGAGAAATGAGAATGGTAAAGTATCATTTATTGTTGACGCTGACTTTGGCAACAAAGATGATGCAGCAAAGCCAGGCGATCCTTATGAAAAGACAAACCCTCGGCTACTCGAAGGGTTTTATAAATCTTCGGCTGACGACGATTTTACTATTGATCAGTGGGGTTCTGTCCTCTCAGGTTATGCACCAATCAAAGATATCAGGGGAAATAATGTAGCGCTGGTTGGTATTGATATGGAAAGCAGTCGTGTTATTGAGAAACAAAATTTTATTGGAAATACTATCTATCTGATAATTGGTATCTCAATATTAATTGCCGCTGCTATCATAGGAATATTTTCACTTACCATAATTAGAGATATTAAAAAGCTGAATCAGAATGCAACTGAAATCAGTAAAGGCAATACTAATGTTACAGTCGAGGTAAATCGTAAAGATGAAATTGGCGAATTAGCGGAATCATTCAGCAGAATGGTAGCAAGCTTAAAATTCATGATGATGGATCAGGATAAAATTTAACTCGGGGAAAAATCATGAATGTTTTAGCAGATAAAATCTTGAAGATTACCATAGAGTATATTGGCCCCGCTGCAGAAAGATTTTTAGAGCGCCAGGCCGAACGTCATTTAAATGGATTAAAATTTTCAGATATCGAACGAAAAGATTTGCCGGAATTAGCAAAATGGGTAAAAATCTCTGCGGGTTTGCTGGTGGACAACTCAAGAGCTTCGGAGCTTGCCGAAAAGATTTTGAAAGCATAATTTGTCATTAACAATTTTTCAGCGAGGGAACTATTGTTTCCCCCGTTTATGTTTTTATGATATGAATAAAGACAAATTAAAAATCGCAGCCATAATTCCGGGATTGCTTCTTATTTTTGGATGTTCCTCCTCTTATCCACCTCTTGAAACAGTAGACACTGTTGATGTAAATAAGTATTTGGGTAAATGGTACGAGATTGCACGCCTGCCAAACAGTTTTCAAAAAGAGTGCGATTGCACAACCGCAGAATACAGTTTAATTGATTCTACCACAATACGGGTAATCAACAAATGTTTAAAAAATGGGGAAACAGACGAAGCAAATGGCAAGGCATTTGTCGTCGATGGAAGTAATAATTCAAAACTACGCGTTCAATTTTTCTGGCCGTTCCGTGGTGACTACTGGATCATTGCACTTGATAAAGAAACCTATAATTATGCTGTAGTCGGAACTCCAAGCAGAAAATATTTATGGATTCTTGCACGTACAACTGAATTAAAGGAGAACACTTTGCAAAATTTAATTTCATTTGCAAAGGAGAGAGGATTTGATACCAGTCGGTTAATTTTTACAAAGCATTATTGATTGACTCTGAAAACAAGCCAACATTTTTGATAGTTGCATTCAATCTAGATTGCTCAACAACAATTCGGATTTTTTTTGCTTTTACCGGTGAAAATTTAATCAGCCGTTTAAATCCTACTGTTGTTCCCCGGGCACATTCATTCCATTCTTTGTCATTCCAGTAGTCAACTCTAAATTTTTCAATTCGCTGTCCTAATTGTATTTCCTCCTGAAGCATAACAACATTAAAACTTTTAGGGTATACCATTTCAAATTCTATTACAGAAAAATTATCCTTTTGTAAACAACTTATTGTTTTCTTATTTGAAAACACGCCCTTAAAAGATTTTTTCCATAAATTAGTTTTTACTTGAGAATTTTCAAGCAGATTGTTTTTAAATATCGCGTTCAGATTTTTTTTGAATCCAATCAGATTTTTTTCATCGTTCGAAGAAATCAATCCCATTTTATTTGGAGGAACATTTAACAGCAGCACGCCATTTCTTCCAACAGAATTAAAATAAATATTTGTAAGCTCTTCAGGTGTTTTTACTTTATCATCTTCTTTTTCATGATAAAACCAGCCGGGGCGAATAGAAACATCAGTTTCTGCGGGATACCAGAATAATCCTTTTGCTGTAGTAAGTTTTTCTCGGCTTCCCAAATCATTTTCAGTATAATCTTTGGGATTGTAAATCAAATCAACCGGATGAACAGAATTATATTCTTCTTTGTTGAGAGAAGTTAAATCAATTGGTATAACATTCCATTCGGTTTCTCTACCGATTCCTGTTTCAGTTCCGACCCAGCGAATGTCTGTAGCCATTCCAAATATCAATGCATTTGGCTGCAATTTTCTGACAACTCGATAATATTGCTGCCAGTCGTAAATTTGTTTTTTCCCGTTTGGACCTTCACCGCAGGCTCCATCAAACCATACTTCTGAAATTTTTCCATAGTTGGATAAAAGTTCTGTAAGCAGATTTGTAAAATATTCATTGTATCTGGGCGAATCTCCATATGATTTTTCATGCCTGTCCCACGGTGAAAGATAAATTCCAACTTTTAGGCCAAATTCATTGCATGCATTTACAAACTCTCTAACAACATCACCTTTGCCATTTTTCCACAAACTGGTTTTCACACTATAATCAGTAAATTTACTTGGCCATAAGCAAAATCCATCATGATGCTTAGCAGTAAGAATAACTAGTTTTGCGCCAGCATTTTTCAAAATCCTAATCCACTGACGTGTATCTAGTCTTGTGGGATTGAAAACTTTGGGATCATCTGTTCCATCCCCCCATTCCTTATTTGTAAATGTATTCATTCCAAAATGAATGAATGAAATAAATTCCATTTTTTGCCAGGCATACTGTTCCTTTGACGGAACAACATTTGCGGCTTTCTCAATAATCGATTCAATAGATTCGCCTGGATTTATTATAGCAAAATTCTTTCTCTCAATTTGCGCTAACAAAGCGGAATTGCTTCCGAAACTAAAGCTCAAAATGAGCAGCAAAAATATTTTCGAATTATTTTTAATGGCTGCTGTCATATGTTTCAATTTTCATTTTCACAACAGCTTCTGCATCATCAAACATTTCTTTTATAAATTCATCATGAAAATTAAATGTGCGTTCTTCAAAACTAATTTCATTAATTCTATCAAACAACATCTGTTTTGCGTTTTCAATATCCTTACCATAAATATGATATGAATCTGCCTGCCAGTTTAACCTTCCGAGTTCAACTTTTTTTCCTGTTTTATTTTCTACACCGGCCGCAATAATATTTTTGTTGAAGTTGATAAATCCAAACATATTCATAAAACTCGCGCCCCAGGCATCATTACTTCTGAATCGGATATTACTGTTCAGCCACCAGGTGCCATCTTCATCCTCAAGAATTCTATACCATAAAGACTGCAGGCATGGAGGATCAAAACAAGTATTATCAATATTCGGCATCCATGTAATCATTTGCGCCTGCCGGGTAAACGGCTGTTTGCAAAGTTTGTCAATTACAATTTCAACCTGATTAATATTGAATAACCCAGCCTGTTGAGATTTTCCATCAATCAGTTCTTTCCACGCACCGTAATTTGCTAATCTACCATGATACGTATATTCCCAGCGTGTATCTTTTTCATCGTTCATATTTTTCACCCAATGATCTTTAGCCCCGCTTAATTCCATTGTGTATTCTTTCAAATTATCTATTCCGCCGGGAAATGCGCGATGAATCATCGGATCGGTCCACGGTTCGAGAATAGTAATATTCATTGTTGAATCAATACTTAATGGATCGCCGGGTTTATCATACTGTGTTTTAAATCTTGTCCCTTTTTCATACAATTCGATTAAAGCTTTTTCATAGGCTTCGGCTAATGTTTTTTCTGTAACTGAAATTACCGGGATATTACTTGGCATATTTTCCTCTTTAAATTTTATAATGATTTTACAAATGGTCTCGGTTCACATTTTTCAGAATGAATAATCAGCTTACCATTTTTTAATCCGTCAGCAAAAGCATTCAATATTATTTCACCGCTTTCCTTTGTAGATTGAATTATTATTTGTGCTTTACCTCCGAATAAATTACGCTGATATTTTCCATCAAGATATTTATCCGCTTCATGACTCGAAGGATCACCATTACCAACACCGATTATTTTTCCATTACCTTCCAAAGTAAATTTTACAAGATTAGATGCATCGGGGATTTCATTTCCCTTTTCATCAAGAACTGATATAGTAATTACAGAAACATCTTCCCCATCAGCATTTATTTTTACTCTATCGGCAACCAAATTAACTGAAACAGCAGACGCAGATGTTTCCACTTTATCCGAAATTTCTATTCCGTTTTTGATTCCTTTTGCTTCAAGCACTCCCGGTTCGTATGCTACATCCCATTCAAGATGAGAATTTTTTTCCATGTTTTTCTTTCCCAGGCTCTTTCCATTTAAAAACAATTCAACGGTTTCGCAATTACTATGTGCCCAGACATTAATTTTTTGCCCTTCCTTCCCTTTCCAACTTGCCTGGCCGCCAGGCAGGTTCCAGTGCGGAGAAATGTGAAGAACCGGTTTATTAGTCCACCACGATTGATAATAGTAATAATGGTTTTTAGGAAAGCCGCACATATCCATAATTCCAAAGTGGGAATTAATACATGGCCAGCTGAAAGGAGTAGGTTCGCCGCGGTAATCAAATCCCGTCCAGGCAAAACCACCTGCCAGCCATTCACGCGCATCATAAAATTTCCACCAGAATTCTGCAGTAGAACTCCAGAATGTTGTATTCAAATCGTAATCGCGGAGATAACCTTTTGTTGAATCTGTTTCATAAACTCCGCGTGTAACAACTGTGCTGGCTTCTTCTGTTCCCCACAAAGGTTGATCAGGATGGTCTTTGTGATACTTATCCATGTCCTGTGTGTTTTTAATATAATTAAATCCTCTTACAGGAATAACACTGTTAATGCCTTCAAACTGGTTTCCATTATTACCTGCATAAGTTGAAGTCCGGCTTGGATCCAATTCTTTTTGTTTTCTTATTAATGATGATGCGATATTTCTTGCTATCTCAGTTCCCTGAACGACCCACTCTTCATTTCCAATCGACCAGCAGATTATTGATGGATGATTTCTATCTCGCAGAATTAATCTTTCAAACTGATTAATGAATTCAGGTGAACTCCCAATCATTCTATTTTCATCCAGTACCAGCATTCCTAATTGATCACATGCGTCTAGTAATTCAGGTGTTGGAGGATTATGACTTGAGCGGTAAGCATTAACGCCCATCTCTTTCAACTTTTCTATTCTGAAATATTGCAGCCGATCAGGTAATGCAGCACCTACACCGGCATGATCCTGGTGACAGCAGACACCCTGAATTTTGACATGCTTTCCATTCAGGAAAAATCCTTTGTCTTTATCAAAGTAGAGAGAGCGGACACCAAAAGATATTTCGGTTTGATCTACAATGCTTTCATTGCATTTTATTTTTGTAATTAATCTATAAAGATGAGGATCTTCCAGAGACCATAAATGAGGTGAAGCAATATCAAGCTTAACAATATTTTTATTTTCTTTCCAGCTATCAATCTTAAAAGAATTTGTTTTAACTGCCTTTATAATCTTTCCCTGCTGATCAAGTACAGAAAACTCAATTACATAATCAGTATTAACTTCGGATTGGTTTGAAATTTTGGTTTCGATATTAAGTGTAGCAAGTTTATCTTTTAATTCACTCCAGACAAATGAACCATTTAATGGAATATGAAGCGGTGAATGTTTTATCAGCCAGACGTGCCGATAAATTCCAGCTCCTTCATAAAACCAGCCTTCGCTCTGAGTTGCATCGACACGAACAGTAATTACATTTTTAGAATCGTAATTGATATAATCTGTGATATCGTAACTAAAACCGCTGTAACCGCTCAAATTGTTTCCAATATAATATCCGTTTACCCAAACAATACAATCACGGAATACCCCATCAAACTGTAATTCAAATCTTTTTCCTTTTTCAGACAAAGGTATGCTGAATGACTTTCTGTACCAGCCTATTGAAGTTTCAGGATATTGCCTTGAGAGCGGTTTAAATCCCCTAGAACCAATTGACCAGTCTTTAGTATCTTTAACAAACGGAAGTTCTACCGCCCAATCATGAGGAAGATCTACTCTGCGCCACAAACTGTCATTGAATTTAATTCCGGCTGCTCCATTTCCCTGTCCTGCTTTTGCCATTGACCAGCCAGATCCAAATTCAAAATCTTTTTCAATATTATTTGCATCACCTAAATGAAACCGCCAGTCAAAATCCAATAAAAGTTTTTCTCTGATCTGAGAGGTATTTTTCTGAGCATAGAAATCATTAAAAACAATACTAGAAATAAGGATAAAAAGTAGAAACCATTTTGAATTTTTCATTATGAGCTCAAAAATAGTTAGAAAGGAAAAACAGACTACCTCACTTTACGACTTTTTAATTAATTTTGCATATGCTTTTGTCAAAGTTTTAAGGATTGATTTCATGTTAACATTTAAACGTGTAACAAGCGATCACCAAGATTTTGTCGAGCTTATCCGTCTGCTTGATCAGGATTTATATTCCAGATATAAAAAAGGTCAGGCAGAATACGATAAGTACAACAAAATCGAATTTATAGATACTGTTATTGTAGCTTATCATGAAAATCAAGCCATGGCATGCGGATGTTTTAAAAAATATAACGACACAACAATTGAAATAAAAAGAATGTTTGTAAAACCTGAAATGCGTGGAAGAGGAATTGCAAAAAGAATTTTACTTGAACTTGAATCATGGGGAATTCAACAAGGATTTTCCAAATCGATTCTTGAAACCGGAACAGGCCAGCCAGAGGCAATAAATCTTTATGAAAAACTTGGCTATAAAAGAATTCCGAACTACGATCAATATGCAGGCATGCCAGAAAGTGTTTGTATGGAAAAAAACATTCACCTGCGGCCGGCAAATATTGCAACATGAGGACAACAATTGGAAAAATTAAATTTTAATATCAAAGATGGTTTTGATAATATGAATTTTATTCAGGTCACTGAGATGCTTACAAAAGCATACTGGAGTGAAGGAATAAAATTAGAAGAAGTTACAAAAGGCGCATTTCATTCTGCAGTTGTAGTTGGTGCATTTGATGAGTCTGGAAATCAGGTCGGTTATTCCAGAGCAATATCTGATAGAACTCGGTTCGCTTATATTATGGATGTAATAATAGATGAGAGATTCCGCAAACAAGGAATCGGACAGGCACTTGTTAAACATATTCTTAATCATGAGTCACTAAAAGATGTTTATCAATGGCTCTTGATCACCAAAGATGCACATGAGATGTATGCCAAAATTGGATTTGAAAGAACTAAACGCCCAAATGATTGGATGGAAATAAAAAAAGGAAGGCCACAGAGATAATGAAAAATTTCAAGGTAGTTGAATCAAATATAGTTTTTAAAGGAAAAGTTTTTGATGTTAAGATGGATACAATTGAATATAACGGGACAGGTAATCTTGCACCAAGACAAGTAGCCGTCCACCCGGGTGGAGCAGTTGTTTTACCCGTTACAAAAGAGAACAAAATAATTTTTGTTACCCAATATCGTTATCCACACGATCAGATAATTTACGAACTTCCTGCCGGCAAATTGGAAAAAGGGGAAGACCCGTTAGTTTGTGCAACTAGAGAACTTAAAGAAGAAACTGGATTTACTTCGGAAAATATTACAAAGCTTGGTAAAATTTTCACCACACCCGGATTTTGTGATGAAGTGCTTCATCTTTATCTGGCGGAAAATCTTATCGAAGGCGAACATGCTCGAGAAGAAGGTGAAGAAGGAATGGAGCTTCATGAATTAACAATTTCGGAAGCAGAAGAAAAAATTCTCACCGGAGAAATTGTAGATGCAAAATCAATTTGCGGAATAATGATGTTTAAGCTCAACAAGGAACGTAGAATGTAGAGTGTATATTAATTACACTCTGCATTTATTCATTTGTCAATTCTTCCAATTCAACTTTATGCAGCTGAGTAATTTTTTTTCCTAAAAATCTTTCTGCAATTTCCTTAAATTTTATAGGCACATCGCTTACATAGAATTCACTTTTACCATGATGCACAGAATGATTTCTCAATCCCCTGCCATTAAGATAATCTTCAACCAGCTTAGCAGCCGGTGTTCCGCTGTGAACTAATTTTATTTTTTTTCCAACAACTTTTT
The DNA here is from genome assembly GCA_027347805.1 of Ignavibacteria bacterium. GTDB lineage: Bacteria > Bacteroidota > Ignavibacteria > Ignavibacteriales > Melioribacteraceae > Stygiobacter. The sequence goes on from DAIEQP010000294.1 coordinate 9,313, forward strand.
GAATCACATCCGCAAGTATCGGGTAATGTGTGCACCCCAAAATCAAGCTGTCAATATTTTTCTCTTTAAGGGGAGTTAAATATTCTTTCGCTATTAATTCAGTTGCCTTCTGATCGGTCCATCCTTCTTCGGCAAGCGGAACAAATAATGGGCACGCCTGTTCAAAAACTTTTACCCTTGAATTTAATTTTTTCAGTTCATGAGCATAGGCTTTATTATTAATTGTTGCACGTGTTCCTATCACCCCAATATTTTTGTTTTGTGATTCACTTAAAGCAAATCTAGCACCGGGCTCAATCATTCCAATAACAGGAACAGTTAAAAATTTTCTTAATTCATTAAGAGCAACCGACGATGCGGTGTTACACGCAACAACAAGAAGCTTAATATTTTTTCTGAGTAAAAAATTTGCCGCCTGAATTGAATATTCAACAACTGTGTCGTTGGATTTACTTCCGTATGGTACACGTGCAGTATCGCCAAAGTA
>DAIEQP010000312.1 GCA_027347805.1 Ignavibacteria bacterium
GTCGTATAGACTTTAACAACATCACCATGCGGTGCCGCTGCATTATACGGTATTAGCCCGTCTTTCGACGAGTTATTCCAAACCCATAGGTAGATTACTTATATATTACTCACCCTTGCGCCACTTTACTCAAGATATTGCTACCTTTTTCTCGTAGACTTGCATGTGTTAAGCACGCCGCCAGCGTTCGTCCTGAGCCAGGATCAAACTCTCCGTTGTAAATTTTTAAAAATTGCGTAATCTCAAAGTTTTATTACTAAAGTCTTTCTTTAGTCGCTCACTCTTTCAAAGAACATCATTTCAAACGCGGATTCGAAACTTAATAGGTTTTTTACCGATTGTCAAGCACTCAAGAAAATAATTTTCACTTTTTTTGCTTGGTTTCTGATACCGAAGAATTTCAATATTACGTAGAGAACATACTATCTAAAATTGAGGGGCTAAATATATTGCCCATTATTTTAAAATGCCAATTATTTCCAAAAAAAGTTTAAAATAATTTTTAATAACTTTTCGTCAAAAACAGATCTTCTTATCATTGATTCAAATTTCGCAACATATCAGCCATCTCAATTGCTGAAAGAGCAGCATCCCAACCTTTATTACCAGCTTTAGTTCCTGCTCTTTCTAATGCTTGTTCGATAGAATCCGAAGTAATTACTCCAAAAATAATCGGAACACCTGTCTCTAATCCAACAGATGCAATTCCTTTTGATACTTCTGCCGCAATATAATCGAAGTGAGGAGTTGCTCCGCGAATAATAGCACCGAGACAAATAATTGCATCATGTTTTTTTGTTATAGCTAGATTCTTTGCGGCAAAAGGAATTTCAAATGCGCCAGGGACATAGACAACTTGAATATTTTCTTCATCGCATTCATGCCTAGTTAAACAATCAATTGCACCGTTCAATAAATTTTTTGAAATCATTTCGTTAAAACGGGAAACTACTATAGCAATTTTTTTCCCTTTTGCATTAAGTTTTCCTTGAATTACCTGTACCATTTTTCACCTTTTATTTTTATTACATTGTAGACAATAAATGACCAAGTTTATCTTTCTTGGTTTTGAGATATTTTTTATTTGCCAAATTAGGTTTTATTTCTATCGGAACTCTCTCGATGATATCCAATCCATATCCGCTTAGTCCAATAATTTTTCTTGGGTTGTTTGTCATCAATCTGATTTTTTTAAGACCAAGATCTTTTAGAATTTGTGCCCCGATTCCATAATCACGAAGATCTGCTTTAAATCCTAGCGCTTCATTTGCCTCTACTGTATCGTGCCCATCTTCCTGAAGTTTGTATGCTAACAACTTATTGACTAATCCTATACCACGGCCTTCCTGACGCATATAAAGAAAAACACCTCTCCCTTCTTTTTCAATCATATTAATTGAGGTAGAAAGTTGTTGACCGCAATCGCAGCGTAATGATCCGAGAACATCTCCGGTTAAACACTCTGAATGAACTCTTACCAATGTAGGTTCGCCATCATCAACTTTACCTTTAACCAAAGCAAGAGGATTATCATTTGGATCAATCAAACTTTCATAAATGTGTAATTTGAATTCACCATGCTGCGTTGGAAGTTCAACAATCGTTTTTAGTTTAATGAGGTTTTCTTTTCTGCGTCTGAATTCGATTAAATCAGCAATAGAAATTATTTTCAAATTATATTTTTCTGCAAACTTTTTTAGCTGGGGAATACGAGCCATTGTTCCATCGTGATGAAGAATTTCGCACAAAACACCTACAGGATTCAACCCAGCCAGTTTAACTAAATCTACTGCTGCCTCGGTGTGTCCCGCCCTTTTTAAAACTCCACCTTTTTTTGCAATTAACGGAAACACATGTCCCGGTCTTAGAAAATCTTTGGCTTGGTTTTTATTATCTGCAATTGCATTAAGAGTAGCAGATCGATCCGATACCGAGACCCCTGTTGTTGTTTGATATTTATAATCAACAGAAACTGTAAACGGTGTTTGATTTGGAGAAGTATTTTTTTCAACAATCAGATCTAGTTCTAATTCGACTGCCCGTTCTTCTGTAATTGCAGCACACAATATTCCTCTTGCTTCTCTAGTGATAAAATTTACCGCTTCTGGAGTAACCAGTTCTGATGCCATTATTAAATCACCTTCATTTTCGCGAGCTGCATCATCAACAACAATTACCATTTTTCCATTTTTAATTTCTTCTATAGCCCTTTCAATTGAATCGAGTTTCTCTTCTCTTTCTATATTCAAATCTTTCATCTCAGTAACCCATATTAATTAATTTATTTTCAGATATAACTTCAGATTGGTATTTACTTAACTTTAAAAAATTGTCTGCGTACTTTGCTAAAACATCCGGTTCAATATTAACCGTATCGCCAACTTTTCTGAATTTAAGATTAGTATTCATCCATGTATGAGGGATAATCGAAAGTATTATCTTATTGCTAAAAATTTTTGCAATTGTTAAGCTAATGCCATCAACTGCAACTGATCCTTCATTGATTAAATACTTTTTTATTTCCTTATCAACTTCAATAGAAATTGAATAATTCAGGCCCATCTTTTTAATTTCACGAATAAATCCCACAGCAGCAACATGTCCCTGAACGATATGACCACCCAGTCTATCATTAACTTTTACTGCCCTTTCAAGATTTACAAAACCACCAATTTTACTGTGGATGATAGCTGTTTTATTTGTTGTTTCACCGACAGCTTCTGCATTGAAACTTGATGCAGAAAATTTTGTAACTGTTAAACAAATACCATTTACAGAAATCGAATCACCAATTTTGACATTCTCAATTACTTTTGTTGCAGAAATTGTCAAGCAAATTCCGCCAGGAATACTAGATTTGCTTTTAATTTTTCCTACTTCTTCAATTATTCCCGTAAACATTTTTAACTCTTTTTGTAAACAGATAATAAATCTTTGCCAATTTTTTCTTTTTGTTTCAGGACATAATTTGCATATTCAAACGAAGGCATCTTATATCCAGATTCAAGTTTAATTGGAGCTTCCAGCAAAAATATTTCATCAGCCAAATTGTTATTGATAAATTGAGTAAATACTTCTCCGCCTCCTTCAACCAAAAGCGAAGCAATTTTTAACTCGGATATTTTTTCCATAATACTCATCAAATTTAACTTACTTTCATTTTCAGGTTCAATTTCAATTACCTCGATTCCTAAATCTCTGAATTCGTTTTTTTTCTTTTCGTTTGCTATCGATGAGCCAATAATTATCGTCCTGCTTTTTTTATCATTAAATAATTTCGAATTTATACTCGAACTAAAATTTCCATCCAAGATTATTCTAACAGGATTCCTTCCTTTAATTTCGCGTACTGTTAATTCGGGGTTATCAACATTTACTGTATTTGCGCCAATGAGAATTGCATCATAAATTGATCTTTTTTGATGAACAAATATTTGGGAATCATGGCTTGTTAACCATGTTTGTTCATTTCGGGATCTAGAAATGTTACCATCAGAAGATGAAGCAATTTTAAGAGTAACGTACGGTAACCCGGTTTTAATATATTTGAAAAAAAATTTATTAAGCTCCTTACCCTCTTCTTCTAATACTCCAGTTATAACTTCTATACTGTTTGAAATCAATTCCTGAATTCCTTTTCCGCTTACAAATGGATTAGGATCAATATTTGAAATAACAACTTTCTTAATCCCGCTTGAAATTATTGATGGAACACAGGGTGGTGTTTGTTTATTCAAATGAATACATGGTTCAAGATTGCAGTAAAGAACGCTTCCATTCACATTTTCTTTGGAATTTTTAATAGCATTAACTTCAGCATGAACTTCACCATATTTACTGTGATAACCGGTTGAGATCACCTGATTATTTTTTACAATGACAGCTCCAACCATTGGATTTGGGCTCACGTGTCCAGCTCCATTCATGGCAATCTCAAAACAACGAATCATATACAATTCATCTGTATTCATAAAATTATTTTTTCAAATATTCATCATTCTTTCAATTGGAATTCTAGCTTTATCAGCAATTTCCATCGGCACTTTTACTTCATATTTTTCATTCAGTAAAGCATCGTATAGTTTTTCAAGTGTTATCATTTTCATATACTCACATACAGCGTTCTCGCTTAAGGGACGAAATGATGCCGGCTTTATTTTCTTTAGTCTATGAAGAATTCCTACTTCAGTAGCAACAACAAATTCTTCACTTGTTGATTTCTCCACAAAATTAACCATACCTTCGGTTGAATATATATGAACATTTTTGCAATCAAAGTAAATACTAGATTTAAGCATGCA
>DAIEQP010000314.1 GCA_027347805.1 Ignavibacteria bacterium
CAACTCAGGATAATGATAATGTTTACTGGACATTAATTAAACGAGATGTTACTTCCTGGTTGGATTTATCAAAGTTTAAGAATCCAAATTATCAACTGAGAGTTGAAGCAAAGGTGAGACTACATAATGCACCTCGTAGACTGAATTTTATGGTTAATACAAATAGAACGACGAACTTTCATATTGATCTGATGGAATATGATATTCCTGATACAAACAATTGGCATATCATAAGTATGACAACAAAAAAATTCGATGCTCATCCAGGCGATACTGTATACGTTCAACTTTGCGCGACGGATTTTGGATTGGGAAAATATTTCGTTGATGTTGATTATTACCGCGCTGATATTGTTGATGTTAATTCTTCTGGCCCTGATAAAGGAGAATTAGTGCCATATCATCCACCGATTGACAGCATTAATATTTATTCTAATCATTTAATTGTGAAAGGCGACTGCGTAATAAATAAAGATTATCCGGATGTGAATTTCAATGACTGGCATGCACCCGGAAAAAATAAAAATATAAATCTTCTTACAATCAATGCTAATCAATGGGCAATATTGCGCTGGGATTTAGAAAAATATAAGAATTCCATTGTTGAATCCCCCGGTCTGCTTGAGTTAACAACATATTCGGTTTACAAAGGCGGTAATTATATAAAAGCTTTAGGTGAAGATTTCGGAATAGAATTCGGAAAAGTTCGAGTAATCGAAATTTTAGGAGGAGACCCTTCCTGGAATCAGAAAGAAGTTACGTTTAATAATCTAATGAAAGGCAAAAACTATGAAGATGTTTTCAACACTCAAATGATTTACGATTTTGATGTCGCTGAAAAAAAAGGTGATAAGAATTTCATTACAATTTCGAAACCGGTTTTACAAAGACTGTTAAGCGGAAAAACAAAAGGTTTGCTTATTCGTCCGCTTGGTGCAATTGACGTTTCTTTTTATGCATCTGAATTTTCACATGGCAAAGAGAGTCCGCAATTGCATTTTAACATAAAAAAATAAATACTATAGAAATCACTTGATGAGTTTTGATATATAGACTGAACCTGATACGGGAGTTGCAAATGAATACTATTGTGAGAAAATTAAGAACAATTAGTTTGCTAACTATATCTTTTGTTTTCTTAATAAATACTTACGCTGAAGATAAAAAAATTCATACGTGGGAGATGAAGGAAATTGTGTTAAAATCGGAAAAGGTTTATGATAATTATTATACCAACGTTACCTGCTGGGTTGAATTAAATGGCCCTGGTTTTTCAAAACGTGTTTATGGCTTTTGGGATGGAGGAAATATTTTTAAAGTTCGGGTTGTTGCAACCAAACCAGGCGAGTGGAAATGGGTAAGCAAATCAAATCAGCCAAACGATAGCGGCTTGAATAATCAATCGGGAAAATTCACAGCAGTTAAATGGAATGAAAAAGAAAAGGAGCTAAATCCAAACAGACGGGGCTTTATAAAATCAACCTTGAATGGACATGCATTGGAATATGCAGATGGTACGCCATATTTTATGGTGGGAGACACATGGCTTGCAGGAAGTACCTGGCGCCTTCCATTCAGGAATTCAAAATCTTCAGATAATTATGAACCCGGTCCGGGAATGGGATTCGAAGACGCTGTTGTTTATAGAAAGAAACAGGGTTTCAATTCTGTGAGCATGATTTCCTGTTTTCCAAACTGGGAATCTGATGTAAATCCCAGTACATACTCCGATTCGAATAAAATATTTTTACGAAATGCATGGGAAAAATTCGGTTATGATGTTAAAGATGCAAAAGGATTCGATGCTTCAGGAGGTTCTAGCTATTGGGGTTCTTTTACTTCTAAAAATATGAGAGATGAATTTGGCAATCTCCCGTTCGAATTATCAAAAGAACATAAAGGCGTTTCTGATTTTGATAGAATCAATCCGGAATATTTCAAAAGTCTTGATCAGAAAATTAAATTTTTATCGGAAAATGGATTTGCCGCTTTACTAGAAACAGTTAGAAGAGATGTTGGTCCATCTTGGAAAGCTTATTTTGACTTCAACGAATCGTTTTCCCGTTTTGTGCAGTATTTAATTTCACGGTATGGTGCTTATAATATTTTTTTCAGCGGAATTCACCTCGATTGGATTCCAAAAGATTTTAGTTTAACAGCTGGTGAATTTAACGAAGCACTTAAATATCATTTAAAAAAATATGGACCAATGCCGTTTGGCCAGCCTGTTACTACATTAATCAGCAGTTCTACATACACTGTGTTCGGGCATAACCAAGATTGCCCCTGGTTAACAATGCACAGTGTAGGTAATAAGCCTAGAGATCACAGAGTGGCAGACTCTCTTGAAATTATTTTTAAACTCAATCCTCCGTTTCCAGAAATAAATTTTGAGCCCTATTACACAGGATGGAATCACGAAATAAATAAGCCAAACGGTGAACGCCCCGAAGCAAATTCACAGCGTGATAATTACTTTGCCCGCGCACAAATGTACGGATCTGTTTTATCAGGCGGATTATCGGGTCATGTTCACGGGACAGCTGCATATGATATCACTACGACAGGTGAACCTTCTGGAGCCCGGCCGCATGTGTGGGATGCGTTTAAATATCAATCAGCTAAATACATGAAACATCTCTCAAATTTTATTCTTTCAGAAGGAAATAAATATCAGCAGCTTCTTCTTGCTAGAAATGATGTTGTGCCAAATAAAGCACCGGACAGCCCCGCTTCAGGATTGGATGGTTGGGCATATATGATGAGAACACATGATAAAGATTTTGCGCTACTATATTTTGAAAACAAATCAGTTCTTCCTTTATTGAGTAATTTCAAACCAAACTCGAATTATCTTTTTCAATGGTTTAATACAATAAGCGGTGAATGGATGAAAAAAATATTATTGAAGTCTGATGTGAGTGGTAATATTATACTCCCAGCGTTTCCGGACAAAAGCAATATTTCTGTTGTTGATTATGCTGCAAAAATCACTTTGCTGAAATAAAACAAGATTATTCATTGTCATAATAGATTCAGAAATATTCACTTGTTATTTAATTATCTCATTGTATTATGAATAATGATCATTGTGATCATACCCAATTCATTTATACGCTCTCTTATTCAATTCATATTTGCGGTTAGTTTTTTTTCTTTCAAAGAATTTATAGAAATCAAAAGTGTAAATAGATTTTAAAAAATTCATCAGAACATGATGCAATTTTCAACACACGCCTGTTTAATAATTCTACAATTTTCTAGATCCAAAATGTTTAACATTTCGACAACGTCTCTATAACTCATTAAAATTAAATAACATAATCAGTGAAATAGAAAAGCCAAATTAATGGTATGCTAATTGCCTTTTATAAATTAAATAAACATCAATATGGAGAACATTATGGTTTACTTTTTAATAGCACTTGTTTTAGTACTTGTAGCTGTAGATCTGTTTGTGAGGTTTGTAGTTGATCCGTTTTTAGCAAACTCACGCAAGAAAAACAAAATCGTAAAATCCTTTACACCAAAATTTGACCCTACATTCAAGCTTGCCACCGAAACAATGTATGATGGAGGAGAAAAACATTCTGAATCAGAGACTTCAGGTGAAGAAAATATTTCAAAAAATGACATTGATAATTCAAAAAAATAAAACGATTAATAAAAGGAAAGATTTATGGTTGCGGTTTTCGTTTTAGCTGTGTTTCTATTTATAATAGCTGCGGATATAATTGTATTAAAATTTCAGGGGAAAAAACATCCCGCATTTGCAACAGCAATTCCTCAATATGGCTCATCGATACACGACGAAAATGACATTTCAATTCCTTCAGATATTATTATTTCAAAAGGACACACCTGGATTAAGTTCGGAAGAGACGGGTTGGCTGATATTGGCATTGATGCATTTGGAGCTGCTGCGTTGGGGAAAATGTCAGTTGTAAAATGCGCGGACGAGGGGAAAGAAATTAAAAAAGGTGAAATAATTTTTGAGGGTAGTTATGGGGATAAGACTGTGAAATTCTTATCACCTGTCAATGGATTTGTTAAAGCAGTCAATTCAAATATAATCGGTAAAAAAATCTCCGGTCCATATGAAATGTGGGGCATAAAACTAATTACAGATTCGAAAGAAAATAAAAGACAATTTTTATCAGGAAACGAAGCTCAGAACTGGATGAAAAATGAATTCATTAGATTAAAAAGTTTTATCGAAAATTTTACTCCTGATACAGGATTGGCTGGTGTAACAATGTATGATGGTGGAAAATTATCTGATGAACTGGCTTCATCATTTACAGCGGAAGCCATTGCTAATTTCGAAAAAGAATTTCTCTCATTATAAAAAATTGGAATGTAAATGTTGAAAGAAAATGGAATTCTCTTTGATGTAACTCTTTGTGTTGGATGCGGCTCCTGCTATAAAAAGTGTAAAGAGGTTAATAGTTTACCGCAAGCAAATAATGATTTTCTAAAAGATCATCTCTCAAATAACACTTATACAGTTGTTGAACAATATGATAAACTATATACACGCAAACTTTGTATGCATTGCAATGAACCGGCTTGCGCATCTGTCTGTCTTGTCGGTGCAATAAAAAAGAGTCCAACGGGTGCAGTGGTTTATGACGGCGATAAATGTATTGGCTGCAGGTATTGTATGCAGGCATGCCCGCATAAGGTTCCCCGCTATGAATGGAGCTCAACCAAACCGCGCATTCGGAAATGTATTATGTGCAACAATCGTGTTCAGGAAGGAAAACTGCCCGGCTGTGCAGAAATTTGTCCAACTGAAGCAACTTTGTTTGGCAACATAGATAAATTAATTGAGGTGGCTAAAAATAGATTGAAAGATAATCCTGAAAAATATTATCAGCATATTTATGGATTGGAGGAAGCGGGAGGCAGTCATGTTTTAATTATTTCTCCGGTTCCATTCGAACAATTGGGTTATGTTTCAAAATTACCAAAGGAATCAATGCCGGAATTTACAATGCGGGCAATGGAAAAAATTCCTTCTGTTGTTGTTGGCGGAGGTGTATTCTTGAGCGCAATGTACTGGCTTACAAAAAGAAAAAATCAAATAGCTAAAGAAGAAAAAAACAATACTCACGGAAATTAAAGTATATGAAAATAAATGAAATTTTAAAACCAACTTTTTGGAAAGTGGTTTCTGTTATTATCGTAACGATTGGACTTGTATCAACTTTTTATAGATTCACACGCGGATTGGGCGCCACAACTAATTTACATGATATGGCTCCCTGGGGATTGTGGATAGGTTTTGATTTTCTAGGTGTTGGACTTGCCGCAGCAGGATTTACAATAGCGGCAACAGTTCACATTTTTCATCTTCACAAATATGAACCAATGGTAAGACCTGCTATTCTGACTGCATTTATCGGATATTCAATTGTAGTCTGCCTGCTTGTTGTAGATCTTGGAAGACCTGAGAATTTTTGGCATCCGCTTGTAATGTGGAATATTCATTCGGTAATGTTCGAAATTACCTGGTGTTTAATATGCTACACTACTGTTCTGATTCTTGAATTTGCCCCGGTTGTTCTTGAAAAATTCAATTTGACGGCCCCAATTAAATATTTAAGAATCATTTCTATTCCTGTTGTGATTGCCGGTGTTTTATTTTCAACACTTCATCAATCATCATTTGGTTCTTTGTATTTAATTGTTCCCGGAAAATTACATCCGCTTTGGTATTCATCATTGCTGCCTGTGCATTTTTATATTTCATGTATTGCATCAGGTCTATCAATGATTATATTCGAATCATTTTTAATTGCGAGAGCATTTCCTAAAGATGAAGGATTTCATCATACCGAATTAAAAATGAATATCTTATCCGGGGCATCATTTGCAGTTCTTGTTGCTTTGATAGCCGGCTTCCTGCTTAAGAGTTACGATTTTATTAATAATGGAAAAATTTCCCTTTTAATAAAACCATCCGCAGAAACTTATCTTTTCTATTTAGAAATTATTACAGGAACGATCGTTCCAATATCGCTGCTTAGTTTCAAAAAGTTTAGAGAAGATAAAAAATGGTTGTACATAATTTCTATCTGCGTGATTTCGGGGCTGATTCTTAACCGTTTGAATGTCAGTATAACAGGGTTAATTGCTTCTTCGGGTGTAAACTATTTCCCTTCTTTCGATGAGATAAGCATTACAGCAATGCTCGTTGTTCTTGGTGTTTTTGCTTTCAGAATCGTTGCTAAAAACTTTCACCTTTTTGAAGCAGCAGAATCTCACGAAACCGTGAAAGAAAGAATATGAGTTTTGTAATAAATAAAAAGTATTAATAGATAAAATGGTTAAATGAATAACAATTACGAAAATATGAAATGCATCTGGATGGCATCTCAGGTTGTTGATTATAAATTATGTGATAATCAATTTGAATGCGAAAGCTGCATGTTCGATAAAGTGATAAGAAATTTAGTAAACAAAAAGGAAAAACAGTTCGGAGAAATATTAAATGCTGCTGATGTTATATTAAATAATTTGAACAGCATCGGTTACGATGAAAGAATTGTTTACCTGAAGAACAACCTCGTTGCAAAAGAAATTTGTTACAATACATTTTATCTCGGGATTAATCCAATTCTCAATTGTTTTTTGGATTCTGTCAGCTCGATTGAAGTATGTGAACGAGGCAGAAAAATAACTAATGGTGAAGACGTAATTCATATTTCAGGTTCATGGGGAGCGGTTAATTTATCTGCTCCTATTGATTTCTTAATATATGATAAAGGTGGCGATCAAACTGAAAATCAACTGAAATCGCAGTGGCTTGCAATAATTGGAATTGAAAACCATCAACTTGACAAAGGGCAATTATCCAAGGCTGAATGGACAGACTTACATAAAAGAGCGTTAGCAATTATCAATGAAATTAAGTTGTCTTTCCCAAAAGTAGGGGACACCATGATGGATGGGGGAACTCACTTAAAATTTTTACATCAGCTGGTTGGTAATAAGAAATATATCAACATTCTCAATTCATTAAGCGAATGAATTTATCTGTTACATAATATAATGGTTCAATAAGTGCAATATGGTTTTGCCTGTTCAATCTATTAATAGTCCTCATTTACTTTTAATATTATTTCCTGCAAAGTGTAACTCTCTAATGTATTTTCTAATTTTCGATAACAGAGTAACGGATTGTTGTGAAGACAAGTGTATTAAATAAGCTTAGCATTCGACTTATAATTTCCATTTCATGTATCCTATTTATAATACTTACGGGCTATACATATTTTATTATAAAAAATCTGGATGGCTATTTAACTCAAACCAGGTTTCAGAGTGCCTATAATATCAGCGATATAATTAAAAAATCTACCCGGTACAGCATGTTATTAAATCGCCGGGAAGATGTATATCAAATCATTAAAACTCTGCGTTCCGAAATTGGTGTTGAAGAAATACGCATTTACAATAAACATGGAACAATTATTTTTTCAACCAATCTGCAGGAGATTAACAAGAAGGTGGATTTAACCGCCAATGCCTGTATTGTCTGCCATAATAGTTCTGTTCCATTGCATAGTTTGACAAATCAAAGCAACAGCAGAATTTACAGGAATAATAAAAACAAACGTGTGCTTGGTTTGATTAATCCAATTCAGAATGAACCTGATTGCTCTAATGGTGACTGCCACGCTCATTCTCCCAAAGTTCAAGTTCTCGGTGTGCTTGATGTTGTTGTTTCACTCGAACAACTCGACGATATTATCCAAAGCAGCACAAAGACTGTAATAATTAATTCCATTTTTATTGTTATAGTGATTTCCTTCTTTTCAGGATTGTTCATTACTATTCTCGTTAACAAACCGATTAAAAAAATCAGAAAGGGAATTGAGGAAGTCGGAAACGGAAATCTGGATTATAAAATAGAAATTAATTCAAAAAATGAGCTGGGCCAGGTAGCTAGACGATTTAATGAAATGTCTACTAAACTTAATGATGCTTATAAAGAAATTAAAAACTGGTCCGAAACATTAAACGATAAGGTGAATGAAAAAACAAAAGAACTGAAGAATATATATAACCAGGTTAACCAGATTGAAAAACTTGCTTCGCTTGGTAAATTATCGGCGACAGTTGCCCACGAATTAAATAATCCGCTTGCCGGTATTCTAACTCTAAGTAAATTGATAGCTAAAAAACTTAGGAATGCTCAGAAAGATTCTGAATATGCCGAAATCCTTGAACACCTGGATTTAATAGCGCATGAATCGGCTCGGTGCGGTAAGATTGTAAAAGATCTTCTCATTTTTTCACATACGGAACCTGATGAATTTGCAAAAGAAAATCTCATTAAAATTATTGATAACAGTGTAACTGTAATTAATCATCATCTTGAAATACACCGAATTTCATTGGTTAAAGAATATCCGGAACAACCTGTTGAATTATTCTGTAATGCTTACAAGATTCAACAAGCATTAATTTCTTTATTGATGAATTCAATTGAAGCGATGAACAATAAAGGAAAAATTGTTATCAATTTGACTGTTGATAAAAGTAATGTGGTCCTCAGAATTATTGACGAAGGAACAGGAATATCAGAGGTTGATTTGCCTCATATTTTTGAGCCGTTTTATTCGACAAAGGTTGCATCAATTGGAACCGGTCTTGGTCTGGCTGTCGTATACGGAATTATTACTAATCATAAAGGTAAAGTTGAGGTTGAAAATACTTCTAATCTGGGAACAACATTTAAAGTGACTTTACCACAGAATGAACAACCTGTTTAATAGGAATATATTATGGATAGGAAAGAAAAAATTCTAATTGTTGATGATGAGAAAATTGTAAGGGAATCACTTTTTCGTTGGTTTGAAGAAGAAAATTATGCAGTTGATACAGCGGAAGACGGTGAAACTGCACTAAAAAAATATTCAAAAGAAAAATATGATCTGCTTCTTGTTGATATGAAAATGCCGGGTATGAGCGGTTTGGATTTGTTATCTAAAATAAAATCAATCGATACCGATGCAATAATTATTCTTATCACAGCTTTTTCATCTGTTCCTACTGCAATTACAGCATTAAAAAATGGTGCTTACGATTATGTTACAAAACCGGTCGATCCCGACGAACTAGCACATCTTGTTAAAAAAGCACTTGAACAGCGCGCGCTGAAAATTGAAAATACCCAGTTAAAAGAAAACATTGATGAAATTATTAAGCCGGATAATTTAATTGGTGAGAGTTTTCAAATAAAGAAAATTTATGAACTGGTTCATTCCGTTGCGCGGACCGATACTACTGTTATGATTCGAGGAGAAAGCGGAACAGGAAAAGAACTTGTTGCAAAAGCAATTCATATAAACAGCAATAGAAAATATTCACCAATTATTACTGTGAATTGCGGTGCATTGGCTGAAACACTTCTTGAAAGTGAATTGTTCGGACATGAAAAAGGCGCTTTCACAGGCGCTCAGTTTAGAAGGAAAGGAAAATTTGAAATGGCAGATGGAGGAACAATTTTCCTTGATGAAATTGGATCTATTTCACTAAGAATGCAAATTGAGCTGTTAAGAGTGATCGAGACGAAACAATTTAACCGTGTTGGCGGAAATGAATTAATAAAAAGTGATTTTAGAGTTGTTACAGCAACAAACGAACCGCTTGAAGAACTTGTTAAGACAGGCAAATTTAGAGAAGACTTGTATTATCGTTTAAATGTTTTCAATATCATAATTCCTCCGCTGCGCGAAAGGAGGGATGACATTCCGCTGCTTGTGAATTTTTTCATCAATAAATTTTCAAGCGTGATGAATAAAAAGATTAAAAGTGTTTCAAAAGAAGCAATGGATTTCTTGATGAATTATGCCTGGCCGGGTAATGTGCGTGAACTTGAAAATGCAATCGAAAGAGCTATGGTTGTTGGCAAATCCGATTCTATAATTGTTGAGGATCTTCCATTCCATGTTTCCCGAAACAGTTTCGATTTCAACAGCGATGAAAAAAGTCTTGCCTCGATGGAGAAAAAATATATTCTCAAAATATTAAACGAAAACGGATGGAATATATCTAAAACAGCTCAGCTGCTGGAAATAGACAGGGTAACTCTTTACAATAAAATAAATAAATACAGTCTTCGAAAAGATGAGTATTGATGGATATCTTTATCGCACCGGTTAGGTTCTATAGTAATTTACTTCTTCAAAATCTTGTTATAGAATTATCAAAAAGATTTTCTTCTCAAATTCAAATCATTGATCTGAATATAAATCTTGACGATTTTTTTTCTGTAGACCGCAGGCAATACTTTTCAACACAAATTATAGCAGAAGCAATTAAGCTGACAGATACTTTTAACGGAAAAGTTATGCTTATAACTGATGTGGATATATTTGTGCCGGTGCTGACATTTATTTTTGGCGAAGCGCAGCTAAATGGAAAACATTCCATTCTTTCTGCCTGCCGGCTTCACGAAGAATTTTATTCGGGTGTTTCAAATGAAAGTCTTTTACTGGAGCGCACGATCAAGGAAGCGCTTCATGAACTTGGACACAATTTCGGTTTACGCCATTGTATTGATTGGGACTGTGTAATGCATTCGTCAAATGGAATTGAGGAAGTTGATATAAAAGGGAAAACTTACTGCCGCAATTGTATATCCAAAGTTGAGGGATATAAAAAATAATCCCGATTATTCTAAACGAAAGAATAATCGGGATATTTTATAAATCTGCATACTAACCCAAATAATCTGATAGTTTATTTTACAAGCATCATCTTCTTGACAAGTGTAAGTCCCTCTGTGCTTATCCTGTAAAAATAAATTCCAGATGCCAATCCGTAATTGGTAATTGAAAACGTTGCTGTGTGTTTTCCGGCATTCTTCACTTCGTTAACAAGAGTCGCAACTTCCTTGCCCAGCACATCATATACTTTTAACTCAACAATAGCTGTTTTAGGAATAGAATATTCTATTGTTGTCTCGGGATTAAATGGATTCGGATAATTATTGCCCAAAGAAAATTCAATCGGTAAATTTTCATCTTCCTGGTTAACTGAAGTATTTATTTGATTGTAAATTTCAAATTCATAAATAGAATAGCCGTATTGTGTTCCTCTTTTTGTGCCCGTTAAACGTATATACCTTCCTGAAGCATTCACATCCCATTTTTCAATATTTCCCAATCCATTTTTTTGTTCTAAAATCTTTTTCCAAATTGATGCGTCATCGGAAGTCTCAATAATATATTCTTTACCATAAGCTGCTTCCCAGGTAATTCTAATCTGGTTGAATTGAGCCACAGAGCCAAGATCAATTGTAAACGTTTGAGGATCTGAAAACGATGAAGACCAGCGTGTTGAAAAATTTCCGTCAACAGCATTTGCCGCAGAGTATGTTGCTGATTCTTGCGAAGATGATGTAGCTGATTTTTTCAGTGCAAGATTTACAGCCGGTTTTGCAAATACATTCAATGTTACCGCTTTAGAATTATTTAATTCGTTGATCTCTGTAATTGCTGATCTTCCATCAATTGTCGCTTCTAATGTATATGTCCCAGGTTTACCAGCAATCCAGTAGTTAGCACTATTACCATCGAGGGGACCAACATTTGCACACAATAAATCCATCCCTGCTTTTGGAATTGAATCTGTAGAAGAAAATGATCTGCTGACTTCCTTTCCGTTTATTTTGAAACTTACTTCATGAAATATTGCACTCGGGCTTGGGCCTGTTCCTCTGTTTATTACAGTTGCAAGAAAAACAACCTTGTCTCCTTCAACCGGGTAACGAGGAACAGAATAAACATTTGCAATTTGTAAATCTGGCAATGGGGGATGAGGCCTGATATCTATATTCCCGCTCAATTGTAAATTATCTGAGGAGCCGCCAACTTTGAAGTAATATGGACCCGGATCAATTTCGTAACTGTTGTTTCTCGGATAAAAATAATAAAGCTCGGAGGGAGAGATATCAAATGATACAGTTTTTGTTTCGCCTTCTTCCAGAGAAATTTTCTTGAATCCTTTTAAATCTTTTACATTCTTTGTGATGTTTGCAACAGGCTCGCTTATATAAAGCTGAACTACTTCTTCTCCCTGCCTTTTGCCTGTATTTGTTACGTCTACACTTACTGTAAGTGGATTCTCAGTATACATCCATACTTGTTTCGACATTCTAAAATTACTGTAAGAAAAAGTTGTGTAGCTCAATCCATAACCAAATGGAAAAAGAGGTGTTAGATTTTTTTTATCGAACCATCTATAACCGCCGCCATAATTATTATCAAGATTATTTGACATTCTGTCTGGAAGTTGAGAATCACTAATTGGCATTGTCTGGGGAAGTTTACCGCTTGGATTATAATCGCCGAACAAAACTTGTGCAATCGCATTGCCCCCTTCCTGTCCAGGATAAAATCCGTACAACAATCCTTTGATGTCGTTGATAAACGGAGAGGCGGTACAAATTCCTCCACTAATTAAAACAACAATCAAATTTTTGTTTGCACTGGAAAGAAGTTTTATTAAATCCTTTTGTTTGCCTGGAAGTTCGATTGAATTATTGACGCGATCAAATCCTTCTCCTTCCTGTGTTTGATCTAACCCGCCAAAAAATATTACAACATCTGCCTGGCTTGCATAATTGATTGCATCGTTAACATCGCTTGCATAATTAGAACTGCTTATATCGCATCCTTTTGCATATAAAACTTTTGCAGTTCCGACATATTTTTCTATTCCTTCTTTCGGTGTTACTTTATAGAAAGGATCAACCCAGCTGCTACCACTACCATCAGTCGGCATTACTGCAGCGTTCGGTCCAATTACAGCTATCTTATTTATCGAGTTTTTATTTAGTGGAAGTATATTATCCTGATTCTTTAAAAGTACCAGACTTTTTTTACCGGCTTCCAAACAAAGAGCTTGATGAGCTGCGCTGTTTATATCGGCAGGATTTCCCTGTGGATAATAATCCATCATTCCGGATAAAAATTTTGTTCTTAGTACTCTTTTAACAGCATTATCAATTACACTTATTGCAACTTTATTTGTGTTTACTAAATTAACCAGACCATTTGCTGCATCCTGATAAATTGTTGAACCCATTTCAAGATCGCATCCTGCTTTTATTGCCTGATCTGCATTACTATAAATTGAATTCCAATCGCTTACAACATAAAATGGAAATCCCCACTTTGTACGTAAATCGGTAGTTAACAGGCTGGAGTTTTTAGAAACACTTGAACCGTTAATTGAATTGTATGAACTCATCACACTAAATGCACCGCCGAGTTGAATTGCATCTCTGAATTGTAACCCATGCTGTTCAAGAAGATTTCTTTGAGATAAAGTATAATCGTTAGTTGTTCTGCCTGCCTGTCGGTATTCTGAGAAAAAATGTTTTACGGTTGCAATTACCGGTGTCGATTGAATTCCCTGAACGAACGAAGTGTTAATTTTTGAATTAAGATATGGATCTTCTCCAGTACTTTCAGGTGATCTGCCATTTCGTGGATCGATGGTTAAATCGAGACATGGGCCAAGAGCTTGATGAATTCCTTTTCCATGAAACTCTTTTCCCATAGCTTGACCAACTTTGAAAACCAAATCAGGATCCCAGGTTGCAGCCATTGCCATTCCAACAGGGAATGATGTAGCTAATCCATTTCTAACACCATGAGGTCCATCAGACATAATGAATCCTGGTATATTCAAGCGCGTATTGTCTGCGGTATTAAATGAACCTTCCTGGTGAAGTTGTTTCACTTTTTCCTCTAAAGACATCTGTGATAAAAGTGAATTTATTTTGTCATCAAGAGTTTGAGATAGGGTTATAGATCCCGAACAAAATAATATTGTGCAAATAATTGTAATAATTTTTACGAAAGGAATTCTTGAATTAATCATTTTCAACAATGTCCACTGTTATTATAAATTTATCAATCAGATTTTTTTATAAACTCGAACGTACTCAACTTCCATTTTTTGAGGGAAGATGCTTGCGTCAATTCCTTGTGCGCCGCCCCATGTTCCCCCTACAGCAATATTTAGTAATAAATGGAAGTCTTTAAAGAATGGCCAGTATTGCCACCCTGCTCCTTCATTGTATGAAGTAAAATATAGTTTATCATCTACATACATTTTGATATCATCTTTTGTCCATTCCATTATATAATTATGAAATGTAGTCATGCAATCGGCAATGTTAATTGTTGCAGTTTTCTGAGTGCCTTTAGTAAAAACATATTTATTGCAATGTGTTGAACCATGAATTATTCCGGGGTCATACCCAACATGTTCCATAATATCAATTTCACCATTGTCGGGCCAGCTTCCATTACCAAGATTCCATGTAGTTGGAAGCATCCAGATTGCAGGCCATGTACCTTTGCCGTATGGAAGTTTTGCACGGACTTCGATTCTGCCATATGTCCAGTCTCCGCGGTTTGTTGTAACTAATCTCGCAGAAGTAAATGAACTGCCCTGGTAATTTTCTAATCTTGCTTGAATTATTAATTTTCCATTTTCAACTCTAGCATTTTCAGATCGGTATTCAGTATAATATTGAAGTTCCTGGTTGCCCCAGCCGTTACCGCCAACATCGTAACCCCATTTTTTAGGATCCGGCAAGCCTGTATAATTAAATTCATCGGACCATACTAATTGATAACCGGGTATTGCGGTTGTATCTATTTGTGATTCGGGTTCATTTGTTTGAGAAGAACAGTTTGAAAAAAAAAGAAACATGAATGGAATCGTAAGGAGAGAAAATTTTCGTAACATGAATCCTCTGCATTAATAGTATTTTTAAGGGCACAAAGTTACTATAAAAAAAATCACGAAATCCAGAAGAAAAAAATCTATGCAGCTAAATACATTTTATTAATCGTTTTAGAATAATTAAATAACTTGCATAAAGTATATCTAAAGAAATAGATTAGTAAAAGGTTTTTAACATAGGAACACAATTGAAAAGTACAAATTCATTATCAGATAAACTTCGTTTAATTATTCTTTTGATTTGTTTGCTTGCAGTTAAAATAAATTTTGCTCAAAACAAAAAGGAAATAATCGCAAAAGCTGGAAACATCACTATTACCAAGGATGAATTCAAAAAAAGATTTGAGTTCGCACCGCATCCCAGAACTGATGGCAGAACAGATACAACTTTTTTGAAAATGGAATTTCTGCAGACTCTTATTGCCGAAAAATTGCTCTTTCAGCAGGCAATTAAAGAAAGACTGGATTTATCCTCCGAATTCTTAAAGGCATATAAATTTATCCGCAATAATTATTTGCGCGATGCGCTTTATACCGAAGAGGTAAAAAACAAAACTGTGATTCCGGATTCTGAGATTGTAAAAGGGGAAAATAAATTTGTTAAAAAAGTGTTTTCAAAATTTATTTTTTCAAACGATGAAAAGGAAATAACAACGATTTATAACAATCTATTAAAGGGAGCTTCGTTCGATAGCATACTTTCAACCAGACCTGAAAAGAATGAACAAAAAAATGCTGAAGAGATTACGTTTGGGAAGATGAATGAAAAAATGGAAAATGTCCTGTTTCAAACAAAGGTTGGAGATGTAACACCCCCAATCGAATTAAAGGAAGGATGGTATATCTGTAAAGTTTATTCGATCACTAATACAAATAATCTGGAACCGGTTGATTTGAAGAAAATTGAAAGGGTTGTTCGCGACAGATTATACGACAGAACCTATCAGGAATTTTATCGGAAATTTTTCAAAGGAATCGTTATTAATTCGGATAGACAGCTTTTTAATAAAATATTTAAATCAGTTAATGGTTATATAAGCGCAAATAAACCAAGAATGATTAAAAAAAATGGAAAATATGCGCTGTATGAAAAAGACATCGATTCAATTAGAAATAAATTTACTCCCAAGGAGTTGGAATCAGATTATATAAAATTTACTCAGCAGCCAGTAAAAGTAAAAGAGTTTTTAGATTTTATGAGAAACGAAGGTTTTGAGTTTGTCAGCTTTGATTCCGTAAAAGTGAAATCACGACTCAATACTTACATTGCAACATTTATCCAGAACGAAATTCTTGCAAGGGAAGCACTTAAAAGAGGTTACGAAAAACTTCCTGAAATTGATTTTGATCTTAAGATTTGGCGCGAATATTTTTTGGCTAATCTAATGATGAAAAAACTTTACAAAACTGAATCTGTGTCTGATGATGAAGCGTATAAATTTTTTGCAAAAAACAATAAGATAATTGTAAAACCGGAAGAATTTAAGATATCTCAAATCATTGCAGATAATCTTGAGACAGTTCAAAAAATATTTTCCGAGTTGGAAGCTGGAAAAGATTTTGCACAACTTACCAGAATCTATAATTCTGAAAATCATAATAAGAAACAAAACAGTGAAATAGATTCGGATGAGATTGATACTAAAAGTGAAATTTGGGAAGTTGCTAAAAGACTAAAAATAGGCGAGGTATACGGACCGATAAAGGTTCCTGATGGATTTGCAATAATTAAACTTCTGGAACGAAAAGAACAGAAAAAAGAACAAGTTGAATCTTTTGAAGAAGCTAAAAACGATATTAAAGATTATCTTCAATCCGAAAAAATGATAAACAAACTTGAAGATGTTACAGCAAAACTTGCTCTTGATAACAAAATGGAAATTAATGAGAAGGTTCTAAATTCTATAAAGTTGAATCCGGTAAACATGGTTGTCTTCAAAAGATTCGGGTTTGGCGGGCAGCAAATAGCTGTTCCTTACACTCCGAATTTTTCAAGCTGGATGAAGAAGTATGAAATATTAAAAAAATCTCTTTCTTTCTGATGTGATGATTAAACAACTGAAAAAATTATCAAATCCTTTTTACTATTCGATTGCAGCGATTGGAATTTTTACCCTTGTGCTGCTTTTGTTTATGTATTTTAAAGAAGATGGATTGTTTGAGCAGCATAATCTTGTAACTAAAATTTATTATGCAGATAACATTTCTCAAACACACCAATTGTTGATTGACCGGTTTAATAAAATCAATAAAGGAAAAATTGAAGTCGTTCCTATAAATCTTCCGTTCGAAAAATTCAGTACAAACGAAAGAAAGGAATTGTTGATTCGATATCTTAGAAGTAAAAGTGACCGGATTGATATTTTCTCTGTAGATCAAATCTGGGTCCCTAGATTTGCAAAATGGACTGAACCGATAGAAAAGTATTTCCCCGAGACAGAAAAAAAAGACTTAATTGAACAGGCACTTAAAACCTGTTACAACAAAAATGATCTCGTAGCAATTCCTCTTTATTATGATATTGGACTACTTTACTACAATGATTTTGTTTTGAGAAAATCGCCGAAATATGAATCAATTAAAAAAGAATTAACGAATTTTATAACCTGGGAAAGATTTATCGAAATCGGAAAGGAATTAAAATCTTTTGGTGTGCCGGTATACTTATTCCCTGGTGATGATTATGAAGGACTGATGTGCAGTTTTATTGAGCTGTTAGGAAGTCAGAATGAGGATTTGATTGTAAGAGATTCAATTCGTTTATCTACACCAGGCGCGGAAAAGTCTTTGCAATTGCTCGTTGACCTTATAAATGATTCGCAATTAACTTCAAAAGAAGTTTTGAATTTCAGAGAATCTGAATGTTATAAAAAATTCATTCGTGAAAATGGTTTGTTTCTCCGCGGCTGGTCAGGGTTTCATTTTTGGTACAAAGATATAATTGGGCCCGAGAATATTTTTTCGAAATACCTGGTAGTTCCTTTGCCTCATTTCAAAAATGGAAAGGCTACAAGTATAATCGGCGGCTGGAATCTGATGGTATCCAAATATTCTACTAAGAAAAATGAAGCAATAAAGTTTATTAAATTTCTTGTAAGTGAAGCATCGCAGGAAACAATGTTTGAGAATGGAGGTTATCTTCCAATAAATAAATCGGTTTATAATAATTCGGAATTTTTAAAGAAGCATCCCGATCTGAATTTTTATGAGACTGTAATGGCAACAGGATACAACAGGCCGTTTCTAGATAAGTATACAAGATGTTCTGACGTAATTGCTCATTATTTGAATCTGGCGATGAGAAAACAAATCAGTGTTAAACAGGCTCTAGCAACAGCAGAGCGTGTAATTAACTCCGGCGAATTTTTTATGAAGTGATTTATGAAAACAAAAAATCTTTTCATTGAAAGTTTAAGGAAGTATCATTTCGAAATTAAACATCTTACAGTTGTTTTTATTGCATTGCTCATTTTGCAGCTGATACTTATTTACGTGAATAAAGCTTCGATGAGAAACTTTGTAAACAATACGCAGGAATGGTTTCAAAAAAATTCGGCTGAAAGATTTGCCGGATTAAGTTCATCAACATTGGAACTGCTTTTAGAAACCGCACGAAAAAATACTTCAATTAACAGTGCAGACCAGAGAAGAGTAGTCCAGTTTTTTGATATTATTCTCAATCAGCAAGTGCTGCAGCAAAATGTCGAAGAAATATGCCTTCTTATTTCTGATGGAAACAAAACTTATGCGATTGATGATGGAAGAGTTCTCTATTCATTCATATTTACTAAACAAATCGAAGATCATGATGCTTCGTCTCGGCATAGTGAAGCATTGACTCTTTATAAAGGAATTAAGTCTGAACTTGAAGCAAATGAACAAATAATAAATATTCTTAAAAACAAACAGACCTATCACATATTTGTGCCATTTGTTCCGCATGGTGAATTTATGGGTGCGTTGTATATGAGAAATACTACTGATGTTTCTTTTATTCAACGAGAAATTGTTTCCAATTATGAAGAGACCTCGATTATTTATACAGCATTGTTTTTGCTTGGACTTCTTGCAATGTATTACATTTCATCCTACACTGTAAAAGAAAGAGATGAAGCGCAGAAATTTTTGCTCGATGAACATGAAACCAGAATTAAACAAAAAATGGATCATGATAAAGAAGCTCTTTTTACAAAAAGAATTTATCATACTCATCACAAGGCAGAAAAGGTGATGGGATTTATAAAAGATGACCTGCGTACAATTAATCAGAACAATATTGATGAGATAAAATCTCGAGTAAGCCGGTATTCAAATTTTGTTTCAAGAGTAATTTATGATATGAAATGGTATGATCCTCCGGTTCAAACTATTCGGAATATGGCTTTTCAGACGGATCTTAATGAAGTGATCAGGTTCCTAGTTGAGAATATTTTTAATCGTACTGCAAGAAAAACAGAATCGTTCCAGATAAAAATGAATCTCGACTCTACTGTTCCTGTGATTCATATAAATGAATTTGTTGTTTGGGAAATACTTGAGCCGCTGATTCAAAACAGTATTGATCATGGCGGGGAAGAAAATATTCAAGTTGTAATCTCAACGAAGTATGATAAGGACAATGGAACAACAGTTTTAACAATTGAAGATAATGGACCGGGAATTTCATCTGAACTTCTTAAACAGGATGAAAATGGTGTTAAGCAGCTTTTCCTTGAAAATGTAACCTCAAAGACATATTCGCCCCCTTCGGGTTACGGGTGTTATATTGCTTATGAAATTTCTAAGCAGCGATGCGGCTGGAATATTGATGTTGAGAATTTACCAGAACGCGGATGCAGATTTACAATTACTATTCCGCATAAATAAGGAGTATGAATGGTTTCAAAGGATCAAATAAATATTTTACTAATCGAAGATGAAGATTTTGATGTTAGGAGAATTGAGAATACTATCCGGCCTTTTGCCTCTCAGATAAAAATAATTGATGTTGTTTCTGATGGTATATCAGCGCTTGATTTGCTTGGCATCAAAAAGAATTCGTACGATTTAGTTGTTATGGATTTTCAAATAGCAGGCGGATTGCGCGGCGAACAATTAATAAAAAAAATAAAAGATTCAGATCCGAGCCTCCAAATTATTGTTGTAACAAAAATGACAATTAATATTACAAATTATGAGTTTGCTCATAATCTTATGGAAGCAGGAGCTTTTTGGTACTGCACAAAATATCCGGGTGACATAGAAGATTATATTTATCAGCCTACGGATTTTGTAATGGCAATTTTTAATGCCGCTGAGAAAAGAAAACTTATTAAAGACAAACAGAAATCGAATCAGAAACTGGATAGAAAAGTTGGTGATATTCTTGCTGGAAAGAAAATTATCGGTATTTCAAATGAAGTGAAAAAACTGAGAGAGCAAATAGAAAAATTTGCCAACAGCAATACGCCAATTCTAATTTCGGGTTCAAGCGGAACTGGTAAAGAACTTGTCGCTTATAATCTGCATTATACCGGAAACAGAAAATTTGAGAATTTTATTCCGATTAACTGCGGAAGTATTCCGGATCAGCTGATTGAAAGCGAATTATTCGGTTATGAAAAAGGTGCGTTTACAGGCGCTGATAAAGGCAAGCTGGGATTATTTGAACTTGCAAACAACGGAACAATATTTCTGGATGAAGTATCGGAATTACCTCTTTCTTCACAGGTAAAACTTTTAAGAGTGCTGCAGGAAGGTGAAGTTGAAAAACTTGGCAGGACTGAAAAAGTAAAAGTGAATGTAAGGATTATTTCTGCGTCAAATAAAAGTCTGGAAACCGAAGTGAAGGAAAAAAGATTCAGGGAAGATCTTTATTACCGCCTCAATGTTATGCCGATTAATGTCCCGAATCTATCTCAAAGAAAAGAGGATATACATTTTCTTGTAGATTATTTTATGAACGAGTTCGCTATCGATATGGGTAAAGAGATTCCGGTAATTACTGAAGATGCTATGAAAAAACTTGTAAACTATGAATGGCCGGGAAATATCCGCGAACTTAAAAATCTTGTTCAGCGACTTTTATTCTTTGATGAAAAAGTAATTGATTCTGTTCTAATAGATAATGCAATTGGTAAAAGAGTTTTTGAACCTGAAATATCTCTTGCTTCAGATGAAGGAATTAGTTTTAGGAATCCGGAAGGAATTGTTATTCTTAAGACAATGGAAAAAACATTTCGTGAAAAGTATTTCAGATATGTAAGAAAGCAATCTGATTCTGATGCGGAAGCAGCCAAAAAACTGGGATTGGCCCCGCCAAACTATTCCAGAATGTGCAAAGAACTTGGATTAAAATAATTTACCAAATATCATTATGATAAGCTTGTGTTATTAGATTTATAACTCACGGCCGTAATTTCATTCCGAACATCAAAAATTTTATTCAAAACAGTTCGTAATTCAATTTCATTTTGGTACTTATTTTGCATAGAAACATTGCTCCAAAATAATTTACCGGATATACAATGATTAAAATAAACAGTATAATAAAATATCTTTCAGCATTCTTAGTGTTTATAAGCTGTTATACATCTGCACAAACAGCAGCGCTGGAAGCTTCTTTATCACTTCAGGATGTTAGCGGAATAAAAATTCCTTATCAAAATGGAATGCCTTTACCGACTTTTGAAAAACAAAGCGGGAGACAAATTTTAGATTTAGCCGGTGAATGGAAAAAAATAAGATTTGTTACTAATGATAACTTAACACTTGCAAAAAGAGATGCTGCTGGTATTACCGCATTAGAAACTGAAGCTGCTGGAAAACAGCTGTCGACTTTTAATGATGCAGGATGGGATAAAAAAACTTTACCTGGTGTTGAAAATGCGTTAACAGAGGCAACAGCTCCCGGTGGACTTTTCCCGGAAATTTATAATGATGGAATTTGGTACAGAAAAACATTTACTCTTGATGCAGCTAATAATGGAAAATTTATTAAGCTGATGTTCTATGCTGTTAATTATGTGTGTGATATCTGGATAAATGATAAATATGTTGGATATCATGAAGGCGGTTATACTCCTTTTGCATTCGATGTATCCTCATTTCTCAAATATGGTTCTTCAAATGTAATTGCAATCCGGGTTGATAATATTGCGTGGGGCTCAAGGAAAGATATAATTCCTTACAATCAAGTTGATTGGTTTAATTACGCCGGTGTGATTCATGATATCTACCTCGAAGTTTCAGACCCGGTTTCTGTAACACGCACAAATATTATTTCCAAAGATGTGGATGGAAACATAGAAGCAACAATTATTTTGAATAATAAAAAGAGCAGTAGTGTAAATATCAGTGCGACGGTTAAAGTATATGAAGCCGCGGTAACAATTTCAAATATTCAATCCGAGTATGCAAAAGATTTAATCGGATCTGAGGCTGTAATTACCGGAACAAATCAAAAAAGTGTAAATGTAAATTCATCAAGTGTAAGCGTTTGGAAAGCTAATTTGAAAATTGCCAATCCAAAGTTGTGGTCTATGAAAACACCAAACCTTTATATAATGAAAGTTACACTTATGGACGGCTCAACAATTCTTGATGAATATTATACACAATTCGGTATTAGAACCGTTTCCACCAAGGATGGAAAATTTTTGCTGAATAATAAAATTATGTTATTAACTGGCGTTGCAAGACACGAAGAACATCCTGATTATGGAAGAAGTGTTCCGAAAAGTATTATTTACTCTGATCTCGTGACAATTAAAAACTTGAATGCAGTTTATTTGAGAACTGCACATTATCCGAACCATTTATATACATACCTTATGGCGGACAGACTCGGAATTGCAATAATGGAAGAGATTCCTTTGTGGCAATGGGATACGCAGGATGTTTGGGATATTCAAAATCTCAATCGTAAAATTCATCAGCAAATGTTTAGAGAAATGGTTTTCAAAGATTACAACCGGCCATCAGTAGTTATGTGGAGTACATCCAATGAATGCCATTTGAATGGCGGCGGAAGACTTGTATATCATAATTTAATTAAAGATGATCTGAGAAGTAATTATGATGATGGCAGATTGTTAACTCAATCGGCTGCTGCTGATAATCCTGGCGCGACTGATATTTCTCAAACGATGCTGGATGTTGCAGGATGGACAATTTATTTTGGAATATTTTATGGTAAAAGCGGAAGTTATCTTGGTCCAACATTTTCATTCGTGAATGATGCAAAAGCTGCTTTCCCGACAAAACCAATTATGGATACTGAATTTGGTTATTGGTCTTCTGAAAATGGTTCTACCGAAGGAGAGCAGGTGAATGTGTTGAATCAAACATTCAATGCGTTTAAATTCAATTTCCCTTATGATGCATCAGGTATATTAAGCCCGGATGGTAATTTAATGGGAACAACCTGGTGGTGTGTTTTCGACTGGTATCAATACAAACCAAAGAAAAGCGGCTGGCAGACAATGGGATTAATTTCCATGGATCGTAAAACCGAAAAACAAGCTGCTGGAGTTTTAAGAAATTTGTATTTGCCATATTCCACAAAGGATGGTATCTCTGTCGGAATTAATGAAGAATCCGGAATAATTCCATCTCAATTTGGCCTTGATCAGAATTATCCGAATCCATTTAATCCGGAAACTCAGATAAATTATTATCTCCCTCAATCAGAAAATGTTTCTTTGAAGATTTATGATCTTCTTGGCAAAGAAGTTGCAATACTTGTAAATGAATTTAAGCAAGCTGGAAAATATTCGGTTAATTTCTCCGCGCAAAGTTCAAGACTTACTTCAGGCGTGTATTTCTATAAACTTGTTGCCGGAAAATTCAGCGAAGTAAGAAAAATGATTTTAATAAAATAGTTGAGCAAACATAAATTACATTTATACATATTTGTCTATGATGAATTATTAACATCTGATATGTTGCTGACAGGATTTTGATGCATGTGCTTAAGCAATGTACGGACATTTTATTCCAGTATAATCTTTTTATGAAAAAAACTTTTTATCTCTCCGTTTTAATAGTATTTGTTTCATCACTTATCTCTGCACAGGTTAAACTGACAACTTCTAATCTCCCGATAGTGGTAATTAATACTAACGGGCTGACAATTAAAGACGAACCCAAAATCACTGCTGTAATGGGAATCATCGATAATGGGGATGGCAAAATAAATTCTGTCACAGATCCATTCAATGTTTATAATGGAAAAATAGGAATTGAAATTCGAGGGCACAGCACCCAGATGTTTGCCAAGAAACAATATGGAGTTGAGCTACGTGATGATGGCGGAAACTCTGTAAGTTCTTCGTTATTGGGAATGCCCGCTGAAAGTGATTGGGTACTCAATGCAACATTTCTTGATAAAACACTTCTCAGAAATGTTCTTGCTTATAAACTTGGAAACGATATGGGTCATTATGCATCGCGCACAAAATTTTGCGAAGTTGTTCTTAATAACCAGTATATCGGCATATACATTTTGCAGGAAAAAATTAAGCGCGATAAAAATCGTGTTAATATAAAAAAACTGGAAGCCGCTGATATTTCAGGCGATGCTTTGACCGGCGGCTATATAATTAAAATTGACAGAATTGATGCGGGTGATAAATATTTTAATTCCCTTTTTCCAGCTGTATATCCTAAGACACCGGCACAGCCATCGCCAATTAGTTACATTCTTGTCTATCCAAATGCAGAAAATATTCTGCCGGTTCAGCAGAATTATATCCAGAATTATATTAATCTGTTTGAAACATCATTATCAAAAACCACTTACAAGGATCCGTTTCTTGGCTATTATAGTTTTATAAACATGGATGATTTTGTTGATTATTTTCTTATCACAGAATTTACAAAGACGGTTGATGCGTATCGTTTAAGCGCTTATATGTATAAGAACCGTGATAGTGAAGGAGGAAAATTATCTTTCGGCCCAATGTGGGATTATGATCTGGCATTCGGTAATGCAAACTATGCAAATGGTTATCCAACTAACGGCTGGCAGGCAAATACAATTCCATATGAAGGAATCTGGAGTACTCCATTTTGGATTACGAAAATTTTTAATGATCCTGTATTCTTTAACAAGGTTGCAAAGAGGTGGAATCAGCTTAAAAATACTGTTTTTGATTTAAGCGGAATAATGAAATATCTGGATGATACAATTAATTCTATTCGCGAAGCCAGAATAAGAAATTTTCAGCAGTGGCCTATTATCGGCAGCAGGCAGTGGGTGGAATATTATATTGGGCAGACATACGAAGATGAAGTCCTTTATTTGAAAGGATGGATAATTCACAGGTACGATTGGATGAACAGTAATTTGCCGGAAAGTTATTCCGATGTAGAATGGCAGCCGGTGGATTTTTCTAAAACTAAATTGATTACTGGCAGACCAAATAAATTTCCTCTTTCGTTATTTGGTAAGAGTTCGCGTAATATTTCATCGATCGAATTTATTTCTCAGAATCAAAACTTGACGATGGAAATTATTGGAGATACTGTTTCAATAAAATCAAACGTAAACGGTAATTATACCTTCAAGTGTATCGCTAAAAAGAATAATTCAATCGTTTCAATATCTCCCGATTATAAAATCGAATTAATCACAGGTATTGAAAAAGATTTAACAATTCCTCAAACATTTGAATTGATTCAAAATTTCCCCAATCCATTTAACCCAATAACCACGATTAGTTATAAAATTCCTGTCGCGGGAATTGTTTCATTAAAAATTTATGATCAGCTTGGGAGGGAGATAAAAACATTGATTAACGAGTTTAAATTTCCCGGAATTTATACATCAGAGTTTGCTGCCGGTCAGCTCGGTTTATCGAGTGGAATTTATTTCTATACACTCGAATCAGGAAATTACCGGATCACAAAAAAAATGTCGTTAATCAAATAGCTTATTAAAGTAATAAGCAGCCACTTATAAAATTGATAAGTGAATTATCAGTTTTAACGCCTAAACATCAAATATTTTTGATAATTCATTGAATAAAAACGGTACTATTTTTGTGATAGTACCCGCCTATGCAAACTCCAATTAGTTTAATCGATAGCTTAATAATAGTATTCTACCTGCTGGCTGTTTTGGCAATAGGTTTATCGGTAAAGTACAGCGATAAATCCTTGCTGGATTATTTTCTGAATGGCAGAAAACTGGGATGGTTTACTATTGGTATTGCATTATTTGCTACAAATATTTCCAGCGAACACGTTATTGGTCTTGCCGGCGGAGGAGCTTCAAGAGGACTTGCAATTGCACAGTTTGAATTGATCGCAATTTTCTTTCTGATTCTATTGGGCTGGGTTATATCTCCAATTTACAGAAAAGCGAATGTTTTAACCACGCCTGAATATATAGGTCAGAGAATTGATTCAAGAACCAGAAAATTTTACAGCGCACTTTCAATCTTCACATATATAATTACAAAAATATTAGTTACCCTTTTTGCCGGGGGAATTCTACTAAATAAAATATTTGGTTTAAGCACATTCACTTCTTCGATTGCTATAATTTTATTAACCGGTGTTTACACTCTTGTCAGCGGTGTTAAAGGAGTTGTAAGAACTCAGGTGTTCCAGGGGATTTTGTTAGTAATTGGTGCTTCTCTTGTAACTTTCTTCGGGTTACAGCAGGTTGGCGGAGTTCAATCATTAATTAACAAATTACCTGCAGATCATTTCCAAATGTTTAAACCTATAAACGATCCGGCTTTTCCATGGACTGGAATTTTATTCGGAGCGCCAATAATTGCGTTCTGGTATTGGTGTGCCGATCATTACATTGTGCATAGAATACTTTCTGCAAAATCTGTTGAAAGTGCAAGAACGGGAACAATTGTAACATCATTCTTAAAAATTCTGCCATTATTCATAATGGTTGCCCCAGGTTTAATTGCTGTTGCTTTGTATCCGGATATTAAAGGGGATGAGGCTTTTCCTGCCCTCGTTAGTGGAGATTTACTGCCTGTTGGAATTAGAGGAATTGTAATTTGCGGTTTCATTGCTGCAATGATGTCTTCGTTATCTGCTGCGTTTAATAGCATAGCAGCATTATATACAATAGACTTTTTCAAAGCCAATCATCCCGATGCTTCCGAAAGAACACTGGTTCTTGTAGGAAGAATGGCTACAATATTTACAATCTTTATCGTGCTGCTTTTAATTCCATTTATAAAATTGGTTAACTCCAGCATTTATATTTTTCTTCAGGGAACACAGGCATTTATAAGCGCTCCAATAAGCGCAGTGTTTATGTTTGCCTTCTTTAGTAAATCAACAAACACAAAAAGCATATTCGTTTCGTTTGTAATTGGTGAAGCGCTTGGCATTTCCAGATTCATAATTGAGGTTTTGGCGAATGCCGGCATTCTGACAAATCAAATTTTACTGGCTTACACTAAAATCAATTATCTCCATTTTACAATTTTTCTGTTTATAGGAACATCTTTAGTGATGTTGGTGCTGAGATATTTATCCCGGAATGAAATTGTTATTCAGGAAGAATTGAATGCAGCCAGTGGTGTAAAAATAAATTTAAAAGAAATCATTATCGGAAAATTTTCGAACAATAAAATGCCAATGATGTTATCCTTTACAGTTTTATTGATAACGCTTGGACTTTGGGTAATTCTTAATTAGTAATTGTTATGAGAAACGCGTTAGTAACACTAGAGGTCAATAATCAAATCAAAGGAGGCAAACAATGAAGAAACTTTCCGTTCTTCTATTAATTCTTTTCGTTGCTGGTTTAACAAAAGCTCAGACATATGTGTTTGAGAGTTTGGATAAATCTGTTGCCAATGGTTTTTGGGATATGGCAAATTTGTACAGCAACCAGGGCGATTCAAAAGCTAAATGGGATGTTACAGATGTAACAACCGATAAAAAAGAGGGCTCTGGCGCATTGCAGCTGGATTATCTTTGCGGCGCCGGTGATGGATGGGGTGGCTACATAGTTCGTACATCTATCAAACCATTACCAAATGGTCAGGTTTACGATTTGTCAACCGGAACAAAATTATCATTCTGGTATAAAGTTACTAAACCAGCTGTGATGACAAAACCGGGTGCTATGGTATTTGAATTTAAAATCTGCGATATCGTAGATGGAAAAGAAAATAGAGTTTTCCGTGAAATGCCGATAGATTTAACAGATGCAAGCGGTACATGGAAAAAAGTAGAAGTTGATTTTACAATGGGAACAGATAAAACTATCTCATGGGCTTATCAGGCACAGGATGGTGATAGAGAAATGGC
>DAIEQP010000322.1 GCA_027347805.1 Ignavibacteria bacterium
TGCGAAGAATATTTTTTTACAAGCGACAGGTAATTTAGATTAACATAAACAACTCCCCCTTCTGCATAAAGAATTTTGATTGATTCCTGCTCAATCTCTCCAATTTTAATTTTTTCCAACCCGGCATACTGCCCTATTCCATAAGTTTCGTGTACAACATAGTCTCCTCTTTTAATCGATGCAAAATCTTTAGTCCGGGATTTTTTATACTTTGTTTTAGATGTAAGTTTTGTTCTATAAGGTTTATTAAATATCTGATAGTCAGTTATAATAAAAAATTTTGACTGCCTGTCGATAAATCCATTCTTTATCGGGAAAACCATAATTCTTGCCGAACCCTTTTCGAACAATTGTGAAACTTCGGCATTAATTTCAGAAAGCAAATCATATAATCTTTTCCCCTGAAGTTCGTTTTCAACAGCTATAATTATTTTAAAATTCTTATCAGCATGTTCCTTTAATACCTTAGCTAACAATTCATAACTTGAATTAATAACCGGAACTTCGCCAAGATTTAGCTGGACTCTCTTTTCATCATCAAAAGCTTGTTCAATAATCCATCGTGCATTTTTTTCAAATAATTTATCTAAAGTAATAGTGTCGGATATATTTATCTGCTCATTATCATTTTTGTTTGGTAAAACATTTTCAGCATCATTTTCATCTTCAAATAGTTCTTCTTTAAGCTCACCATCTATTATTTCATCAAACTTTTCACTGCCTGGTTTTTCATCTTGCGAAAAAGTTCGTTCAAGTTCCTGTTGGTTAACAAATATCAGCGGGTCAGGCAGGTATTCGAATATGTCGCCAGCATTTTCATTTGCATCCTGTATTGATACGGCAAGTGTAACTTTCTCAATCTTGTCTGATGAACGTTGCGTTTCCGGATCAAAATGACGAATTGATTCGATAAAATCTCCGTCGAATTCCAATCTGCATGGATTCTTTTCGCTGAATGACCAGAAATCAATAATTGAACCGCGCACTGCAAAATCCCCCGGCTGTTCAACATATTTATCGCGATTGTA
Source organism: Ignavibacteria bacterium (assembly GCA_027347805.1). Taxonomy (GTDB): domain Bacteria; phylum Bacteroidota; class Ignavibacteria; order Ignavibacteriales; family Melioribacteraceae; genus Stygiobacter. The sequence goes on from DAIEQP010000322.1 coordinate 1,029, forward strand.
ATTAATTGAATTTAAGTATTCGATTAAATCATCATATCCCAGGTTTCCGCCCACTTCAACATTTGTTGTATTCTTTGCAATGTTTTCCTTTGTTGGGAGCTGAAGTTTTAGCAGATCATAAACCGAAACAAGAATAAAATTATTCCTTTGATGTATTGCCGTAAGTTTTTCCTGAAGTATTTCAGGACTTAATTCATCAGCTACAACAATCGAACTTTCCAATCCAAGGATAGAAAGTTCAACTTTAATTTCGTTTACACGCTGAACTGTAGGAAGCAGAATTACAATCTGTTTTTCTATTTTGGATATTTCTTGAACAAACAGACTATTTGAAGAGCCTGCAAATGAAGAGACATAAACCTGTTTCTCTCTCTCTCCTATTTTTTTCTTCAGTAGTTCAAACGATTCCAGTTTAGCAAAAATATTTTCCACTTGATCTTTCATGAGTTTTTTAAAATATAAAAACCCCTTTCCGCCACAAGACGGAAGGATTTACAAAGAGCAAAATTAAGAAAGATTTTTCCTTTTGAATTATTTCTTAATCAAAAATCGATTGAGAAATATATTTGATTACAACCTTATGTATAACTATGAGACCCAAATGCCAAGATTTGAGACGGTTTAAAGGATTTGTTACTTTTTATCATTCAAAACCATTTAAAATCGGCTAATAAATCTGGCATTATTTTAGTTTATTATATTATCCAAATACAAAAAATTCATTTAAGCCAGCCGCTTTGAATCATTCAATAATAGAAAGGGAATTTGTATTTAATTAAAGTACATTCTTATTGAAATTGCGACTAATGCTGACAGTATTTGATTTAAGTGTATTTCATTGCTACATGGCAAGAGTTTCATTAAATTTTGAGTGAAGAAACTGTAAACGCTTATAAAACCAATTTAAGATTTTAAAGAAAGTTTAACCGAATAGGATAATAATTACCCAAACATGAGATTTTCCAATTTCAGAATACTTTTCCTTTTTGTGCTTCTGTTGGCATTTAACATTAAAGCACAGCAAAGCGTTACAGTTGTTGATGCACTTAAACGTACTGCTCTATCGCATATGCAGGCCGGAAGATATGGTGAAGCAATTGACCAATTAAATAAGTACATCACCGCAATGCCTCGTGAATCCGAAGGATATTATTTACGCGCACAATGTTTTGAAAAAAGACAGCAATATGAAGCAGCTCGTCTGGATTACAGACGCGCTATTGCTATTGAAGGAAGCGATGCCGGCAAAAAAGCCAGGTACGAAAAAGAATTAGGAAAGATGCTCGAGATCTGGTACGCACTTCTCAATAAAAAAATTGAAGGACACTTAAGAGAAATTGCAATTGATGCAAACCAGGCATACAATTATCTGGAAATCGGTAAATCGTATAAGTTAATGGAAATATGGGATAAAGCAGAACAATGGTATGATGATTATTTAAGAAGGGATGATAATGCATCGGCAGATGAAATAATTAGATATACAGAAGTACTTGCAAAAACAGGTAGTATTGTAAAAGGGGAAAAAATTCTAAAAAAATATACCGACCGTTATCCACAGGACTGGAGACTTTGGAGCCGTTACGGATATTTTACTTTGTGGCTTGGAAAATACGCTATTGCAAAAAAAGCATTTGAAAATGCTCTTGGCTTCAAGCCATTTTTTAAGGAAGCCCAGGATGGTTTGGATATCGTTACGAACAAAGCTTATATGGCCCAGGAAAACGCAAAAGCTTTCGAAAAAGAATATCCTATCGATCGCTATTACAGGTTACTAAGAAAAAACCCAAGCAACATAGAAATAAGATATAAATTAGTTGAAGAACTGATAGCAGCTAATAGAATCGAAGAAGCATATGAACAACTGAAAATAATTGGTGTTAACAATAGCGAAGATGAGGTTTATAAACAAAAATGGCAGTTTGTAAGTAATTACAGAGATAGTTTGTATCACATAAACTTGATGAAAGCAAAAGCAGTTTTGCTTGAAGATGAATACAATAAAGAAGCGCTTATCACTGTGGCTTCAAATTATGAATATCTGAAAAATTATGACAGTGCTGTAGTTGTGTTCGATAAATATTTTGAGAAATATCCTGATGAACCCAATAAAGATCTTCGGTTTCGTTACGCTAAAATTTCTGCTTGGAGCCGTGAATTCGACAAGGCAATAGAAATTACAGATCAGCTGCTGAAAATGGAACCTGATAATTTGGAATATCAACTTTTCCGCGCCCAGGTTTCAGTTTGGATTAAAAGAGATTTCGATATTGCACATAAATATTTAGATAATGTATTAACAAAATATCCCGAGAATATTGATGCGTTAATATCCGCCGGGTCATTGTATCTTGCAGAAGAAAATTTGGATAAAGCTCAGGAATTCGCAAAGAAAGCACTTGAAATAAATCCAGCTTACGAAGATGCCATTAAGCTGCAATCCAATATTGATTGGCAGAAATTACGCGCCGAAGAGGAAAAGTATAACACTATTCTTGAGCTGGGAAGACAAAGAGTTTTAGATAAAGACTGCAAAGGTGCAATTCAATACTATGAAGAATATTTAGCCAAGACTGAACCCAAATTAGTTATTCAAAAAGAGTTTGGCGATGTGCTTGTGTGTGCAAAAGAATATAATAAAGCGCTCAACATGTATAATGAAGTGTTGGCTGTGGGACCAAATTATACAGCTCAACTTGAACGCGCTAAAGTATATTTTTCAATGGAAGATTATCCAAATGCTATTCATGAATTTAAAAATTTAATAAAGCAAGATTCACTCGACTTTGATGCTAATTTATATCTTGGTGATACATATTTTAAGAATGCTCAGGTAGATTCAGCTGAAGGTGTTTACACAAATATGCTTGAAAATTGGAATCTTGATTCAACACAGGTTAAGATATTAAAGCAAAGAAAAGGATGGCTTCCATTAACCGGTTTAAATGCAATTCTTGAATCATTTCCTAATTACGCTGCTATTGCGCCATTGTTCTCATATTATTCCGATAATGTCGGTTTTAAATTTTTACAGGCTGGTGGCAGACTAGACTTAGGATTAACAAGATTTTTATCAATAGGAGTTTCTTTTTTAAGAACTTCCCTTAGAGCAAACCGGGCAAGTTTAGATCAAACAATTGTGGATACTCTCCCCAACTTTGTGGGCGATAATAGGTTTACTACATTTAAAGGACACGTATTTTTAAGACTATCTGATAATTTAAATATCGGAGTCGGTTCGGGAACAAGCAGTGCCCAGGGATTTGCAAAAAGTGACGAGCAGGATGCATACATAAGATATGAAAAGCGCGATACAATAAGTCTGTATTTACAATATCAAAATTCAGATGCAGTATTAATTTTATATTCTCCATATCTGATCGACACAAGACAGATGGCAAGACTCTATAAAGTTGGAGGTTATGTTCAGAGCAAAGAAGGAATTCGCCTTGAAGGTAATTTTCAATACATCGGGGCCGATGATGGAAACGAAGGAAATAATTTTTATTTCAGAATTGGAAGATATTTTTACAAAGATCTGATTATTGGTTATGAATATGCTTACGATAATTACAGCAGACGATCTGCCTATTATTATTCTCCACGCAATTTTGAATCTCATGCTTTGTGGGTAAATCAGGAAGTTGAAAAGAAAGAAAGGCTGAGAGTTACACTTGGCGGTAAATTAGGTATTATTCCATCTTCATCTTCAATAATTATGGAAGGACACATTGATGTTGAATACAAACCAACAGATAAATTATTGATTTCCGGCGGAGTTAGAATCGGAAGCACTTCCCGGTACACTTCAAGTTATCGTTCTTTCTCCGGACAGTTAACCGCATATTGGACTGTCTTTTAATTTTACATCTCAATGAAGAAAGGGATTTTTGTGAAAAAAATTTTTTTCATGATAATTATATTCACTTCACTCACCTTTTCACAGGAAATAACATTTAGCGGCAAAGCAGAACCGGGGCATATTATTTTCGCAAAAGGTGAAAAAATTACAAGCGCTATTCTCATAAATGTTGATAAACCAAAATCAAAGAGTAATCTCCTTATTGATAAGAATGGAAATTTCATTTTCGGTTTTGACGGGGACGCAAAAGGTGAATTTATATTAAAAGTAAAACAGAAGGGACAAAAGGAGAAAATTTACAAATACAACCTTGAAGAGCAAGAACACGAGAAACAGGAATTATCATTACCGAAAAAGTTTGTCAACCCTCCCAAGAAATATTCTAAGAAAATTGCACTTGAAACATTGGCTATGAAAAAAGCCCGTGCAAAAATGCTGAAGATAAAAACAGCATATTACACAAGCGGTTTTCAAAATCCAGTAGATTCTGTAAGGGTTTCCAGCGAGTTTGGAGTTAAAAGAATTTTAAATGGGAAACCGAAAAGTGAGCATAACGGATTGGATTTCCGCGGTGTTGAAGGGGATTCTGTCTACGCAATTGCCGATGGAATTGTCCGCCTTGCTGCCAAGAATTTTTATTTCAACGGAACATTTATTCTTTTAGATCACGGTCAGGGTTTGGGAAGTGTTTATCTTCATCTCAGCAAACTGCATGTAAAGAATGGCGAACTTGTAAAGAAAGGTCAGTTAATCGGTGAAATAGGGTCAACCGGAAGAGCTACAGGTCCTCATCTTCACTTAGGACTCCAGTGGTTTAACAAAAGAATCAATCCGAGAAGTGTTTTGGATTTACCAGCCAATTAATTCTTTAATATCATCAATTACCGGGACTCCGCATTTGACCAATCGGTTTTTATCCTGGTGCCCCTTTGTTAGTAAAACACAATCAGTTCCCATTTCAACAGCAACTTCATAATCGTGTTCGGTATCCCCGATCATTAAAGTTTCTTCCCCTCTGCTTTCAAGTTTTTCTATAAGTTGTCTGCCAAGATGAACTTTGCTTGCAGCATAAATATTATCCAAACCAACTATATGAGAAAAATATTTTTTTAATCCAAAATGATCAACCATTTCATCTAATGTATGCTGACTGTATGCGGAAAGGATTGACTGACCAATACCTTTTTCCTTTATCATTTCCATTACATCAATAACACCGTTGTAAATTTGGCATTCGAATTTTCTTCTTTCATATTCATCGATCCATTTTTTGCCGACTATCTCAAAAGATTCTTTTTCAAAATCGAACCCGACTGCAGAATAATAATTTTTTACTGGAATAGTAAAAATATTCCTGTATTCTTCTACTGTAATTGCTTTTAGTTTTCTTTCAATCAGTAATCCGTTTATTATATCTATTCCAAGCTCAACATCATTAAATATTGTTCCGTTCCAGTCCCATATAACATGCTTATATTTTTCTAATTTCATCACTTCACCAAAATTTGGAGTGCTAAAATACTTTATAATGCATTACGTAACAAAAATTTATGGCTGCATAATTATTCACAATAATGTTAGCGATCAGAAATATTTTATTTTTTTGTTAATAATCGTTGCATAAAAATTCACCAAAGAGTATTTTCGTTTTAGCCCATGCAAGTCTTTATGAGATTCTGATATATAATTGAAAAAACTCCTGATCATATCTCTCGTTTTAACATCATTGCTGAATGCGCAATCCGTTTTGCGTTGGGGTGCAGATGGAAGCGGAGGTGCTCCTTATGTTTTTGCCGACCCGAGAAATCCAAGTCAATATATAGGTTACGAAAAAGATATTGCCGATTCGTTAGCGGTATATATGAATATGAAAGCCGAATATATTCCTACTGATTGGGAGAGTTTAATCGCATCGCTTCACCGTGGTGAATTTGATGTAATACTAAACGGTTTGGAACCAACCTCCGATCGTGAGAAAGAAATTCTTTTTAGCAAACCATATTATGTTTATCAAATGATTTTAACTGTTCGTAAAGAGGAGCAGAAAATCAAATCGTTGGCAGACTGCAAAAAGCTTGGAATCGAAGTTGGTACTTTAGTAAACAGCGCTATGTCCCGCGTTCTTGAAAACGAAAAAATAAAATTGAGAGGTTATCAGGATGTAGTTGGTGCCTACCAGGATTTAGAGCTTGGAAGAATCGATGCAATATTAATGGATGATCCTGCGGAAATGTATTATGCAAGAAGCAATCCAAAATTGAAATGGGCTTGCGAACCATTCAATCCGGGCTATTTCATTATTGGAATTAACAAAAATGATTTTACCACAAAACAAAAAATTGATGTTGCTTTAGAAAAAATCATTAATAATGGAACGATCGAAAAAATTCTGCGGAACTGGGGAATGTGGAGTGAAGCGCAGAATAAATTGAAAACTGTTGCCAGTGTAGATGTTATAAAGAAAAGTTTTAATTGGAACGAAGGACTTCTCCGCTTGTTTCATGCAGCATTAATTACTGTTCTGCTTGCATTCGGGGCAATGATAATTGCTGTTGTCCTTGGTCTGCCACTTTCATTCGGTCAAACCAGCGGTCCCAGGTTTGTGAGAATTCTTTGTACAACATACATTGAATTTTTTAGAGGCACTCCGGTTATTGTTCAACTTTTGTTTCTTTATTTCGGTCTCCCGGTTATAGGAATTGCACTTCCTGGATGGTTAACTGCATTAATTGGTCTTGGATTGAATTATGCTGCTTACGAATCTCAAATTTATCGTTCTGCATTTGAAGCAATACCAAGAAGGCAATGGGATGTAGCTTATTCTTTGGGAATGAGACCTCTGCTTGCGTTTAGAAGAATAATTTTTCCTCAGGCAATTAGAATTGCTCTTCCGCCAATGACAAATGATTTTGTTGCATTATTTAAAGATACATCTGCTGCATTTGCAATTGCAGTTTGGGAACTTGCTACTGCATACCGTGAACTCGCAAATGCAACACAAAGTTATCTATTGCTCGGGGCTGTTGTTTCACTGTTTTACCTGGCGATGAGTTTACCGCTTGCTCATTTAGCACGTAAACTTGAAGATAAAATGAAAAGAAAAAGTTCACGCGAAGTTTCAAAAGGCTGGCAATGATTCGCATTGAAGGATTAAATAAACATATTAATGGACATCACATTCTTAAAGATGTGAATCTCGAAATTCCTGAAGGGAAAGTCTGCGGTGTTATTGGTGTTTCAGGCAGCGGTAAAACTACTTTGCTGATGTGCCTCTGCGGATTACTGGAATTTGAGAAAGGAAAAATTCAGATTAACTCGTTGAATATTGATCCTTCAACATATCGCAATGATATGGAAAGAATTTGGAAACTCCGGAGAGAAACCGGTGTTGTTTTCCAGCATTTATATTTGTTTCCTCATTTGTCCGCACTTGGAAATATAATTGAAGCCCCTGTTCATGTGCTTAAAACTCCAAGAGCACAAGCTATTGAAGAAGCCATGAATCTACTTCGTCAGGTTGGCCTTGATCATTCTGCATACAAATATCCTGATGAACTTTCAGGGGGTGAACAGCAAAGAATTGCAATATGCCGTGCGCTTGCAATGAAACCACAAGTATTATTTCTTGATGAACCAACAAGTGCATTGGATCCACAAAGAAGTTCAGATATAAGAAACGTATTGATGGATTTTGTTAAAGAAGGAAGAACCCTAGTAATCGTTTCTCACTCAATTAATTTTTTAAAGGGACTTGCAGATTATCTTGCCTATATGGAAAGCGGTGAGCTAGTTGAATTCGGAAGCGCTTCGGAATTAATTGCCTCTCCACAAGATGAACGAACCAAAATGTTTCTCGAACATTTTTAATTCAGCAATAATTGACTCTCAAATAGAATTCCTTGGTATTCATGTTCGAATCTACAGCACTTGAATTTAGGGATTTCTAAACTTAGTTTTGATATAGAATTTCATCAGTTCCTCCTTCAAACCCTTAAACAAGGAGGTTTAAAATGAAAATAGTAAGCAGCTACGAAAAAGCCCGCGATTATATCGGTCGACATTCTCTCGAAGATGAAAGATTAAAAAAAAGAAAACAAAATCCAGGACCTATAATTACTATCTCTCGTGAGACTGGAATTGGAGCGGCGGCAATTTGTGAAAAGCTAACCGATTATTTTAATCAACGCGCAATTGAGCACTACAATGACTGGACCTATTTTGACCGCGGATTAATGGAAAAAGTAATGGAGGATCATCATCTGCCCGAGCATTTTAGAAAATTTATTGATGATGAAAAACCCATTAAAATCGATTCCTGGTTCAGTGAAATGATGGGAATTTCACCATCCAAACTTTCTGTTGTAAGAAAAACTACTCAAACAATACTTAAACTTGCAGAGTACGGAAATTCAATTTTTGTTGGAAGAGGGTCGACAATAATTACATCGGGCATGCCGAAATCTTTTCATTTAAGATTGATTGCCCCACTTAATTACAGGATTGATAACGCACTTAAACTTTATGATTATGACCGCAAAACAACCATTGAGTTTATCAAGCAGGAAGATGAATCAAGAAAAAATTACGTATCAAAATATTTCCACAAAAACATTGAAGACCCGCTGCTCTACCATGCTGTAATCAATACTTACCTGCTTGGCTTCGATGAAATTGCGGAAATGATTGGGCAATGCGTAATTAAAAAGTATCCTCAATTTTTCCAGTCCCCTTTTAGAACAACGGTTTATCAGTAAGCATGTCAAAACCGTTAGTTACTAAATTGTGAATTAAAATAAGAGCAAGAAATTATTATCTTGCTCTTACTTTTTGTAACAATCCCAAAATTAACAGGTATATAAATGAAAAAAAGATTCTTAGTAATTATAGTTTTTCAATTTCTGTTTTTCAGTTTCTCATTTTCACAGCAGGAAAAAATTCAAAAAATAGACACCTACATTCAATCGGCAATGAAAGAATGGAAAATGCCCGGCTTTGCAGTTGCAATCGTTAAAAATGATTCCATTGTTTTTGCAAAAGGTTATGGTGTGAAAGACATAAGAACAAATGAACCCGTTAATGAAAATACTTTGTTTATGATTGCATCCTGCACAAAAGCCTTTACAACCGCGGCACTTTCTATTCTTGTTGATCAGGGAAAAATTAAATGGGAAGATCCTGTAACAAAATATCTTCCCAACTTTCAGATGTACGATCCCTGGGTAACAAAACAAATGATGATAAAAGATTTGGTTACACATAGAAGCGGACTTGAAACTTTTAGCGGTGATATTCTTTGGTTAGGTTCAACTTATGATTCAAAAGAAGTAATCCGCCGATCACAATTTCTAAAGCCGACATCGAGTTTCCGCAGTAAATATGGATATCAAAACATAATGTTCAGTGTTGCAGGATCAATTGTTCCTGCTGTTACTGATACAACCTGGGGTGAATATATTAATGCACATATTTTTAAACCATTGGGAATGGATAATAGTGTTACTTCAATTTCAGAGATGAAAGAAAACGGCAACTTCGCATTTCCTCACAAAATTTTAAAAGGTAATGTAATTCCCTACAACGATTTCTGGTCGATAGAATCCGTTGCTCCTGCAGGTGCAATTAATTCATCAGTCGCCGATATGTCTCAATGGTTAAGACTTCAGTTAAGAAAAGGAAAATTCAATGGTAAACAAATTTTTAGTGAGCAGCAGTCGAATGAAATGTGGTCCAATCAAATGGCAATTGGAAACAGTAATTACGGACTTGGATGGTTTATAAGATACTGGAACGGCAAAAAGCTTTTAAATCATGGCGGAGGAATGCCCGGTATGATTAGCGATGTTTCAATCCTTCCTGAAGAAAATGTTGGTCTTGTAATTTTAAGTAATGCAGAATCCGGAATGGTAACTGCTATCCGCAATTATGTTCTGGAAGTATTAATCAATAAAGAGCCTAAAGATTGGAGCAAAATTATGCTCGACGGCTGGCAAAAAAGAGAAGAAAATTTTGAAACGGAAAATAAACGGCGTGAAGAAGTAAGAGTAAAAGATACAAAACCCTCGCTTCCACTTGAAAAATTCTGCGGAACATATGAAGATAAAATGTATGGGAAAGCTGAGGTAACCTTAAAGGATGGTGAACTTTATTTACAGTTTTTGCCTTCTCCATTTTTAAGAGGAAAACTGCATCACTACCACTTCGATACATTTTATATTGATTGGGAAGATGACTTTTTGACCCGCGGCTGGATAAAATTCGACATGAATTTTGATGCGACAATAAAAAAATTCACTATTGAAGTGCCAAACTCTCCGGATTTTATTTTTACAGAATTATTGTTTGAAAAGAAATGAAAGAACTTCGATGAAAAAGATATTTATAATTTTCACCATAACGATTCTCTATTCGGTTAATTTTGCTCAGGAAAATTATCCGGGTTATTTATACTTCGGAACTTCTCTTGACATGATCACAAATCCAGCCAGCATTGTGATGGGAGAATCGTTTGTTGCAAATCCAAATAATGTTTCTTCATTTATCGAAAATCCTGCAAACCTGTCCCCTTCCAAACATTTAGGAATATATTATAACTACCGTTCGCACGATTGGTCGGAAGCTGCTAAGAATTTCAATTTTACTTCTGTCGGAATTTCTACACACACCGGCTGGGGAATGCTGGGATTTAATATGAGCCAATTTTCAACTGGGACCAACTCAATTAATTTTTACTCCGACCTGATATCGAAAGAAATAAACAGGACTTATCAACTCTCTCTATCAAAAGCAGTTTTTAAAAATTTATTTGTTGGTGCATCTCTAAAAATATTTAACCATTCAAAAACCGGAGACAGATTCTCCGGCGGTATTGAATCAAACAATGCTTATCTAATTGATTTAGGGTTTAGATATAACATTTCTCTGGGGATTGCAACTCACTTTCAGAATGAACTGAATATTGGAACTGCGATACAAAATTTTGGAACCGACTATAAAGAACAGAACTCATTTTTCTCTGACAATTACTATTTAGTTCGCTTACCAAAATTTTTCAAAATAGGATTTGCCTACAGTTTCGAGTTCAAAAATGAATCGGGCACATCAGATTTCGAAGGCACAATTACCGGTCAGTATAAAAATTTACTCAACCCTTTTGAAGATGGAAAATTTGATGTTGATTATTGGGGCGCAGGGTTAGAATTGTTAGTGAAAAATATCTTTTGCGCAAGGGTTGGTTTTATCCAGACTCCTGAACGCTGGCTTTTTTATGAGCGAGCAAAACCGATTTTAAGATATGGGTTCGGGCTCATTGTTCCATTTGAAAAACTTGGGATTAAAATTCCGTTATTAGTTTCGGTTGATTATTCATTCATACCGATTAATTCAAATTCCTCAAACCAGGAAGGTTTTTCGGCAAACAATATGCTTTATGCAATTGGGTTATCTGTTCGTTACAAAAGTGTTTTTTTCTGATTAAGTTATTGTATTTACATTATTAAAAGAGACGAACTGATTTCCTTCTGATTCGTCTCAATTTATGTTCTTCCAACATATTTCCGGGATTCTCAATGAAAAATATCAAATTCATCTCTATAGCAATTATTGTATTTGTTTCCGCATCTTTTGCCCAGCAGAAGTTTTTTGTAAATCTAAATGACCGTGCTGATGATTTATTCAAAGTAACTTTGATTCCTTCAAATCTTACGGATGAAAACAAAATTTTTCAATTTGCCTCAACTGCACCCGGAACATACCAATTAATGGATATTGGAAGATATGTAAGAACATTCAAAGCAATTGATGAAACAGGAAATGAAATTGCATCGAGGCAGATCTCAACGAATCAATGGGAAATTGAGGAACCGGCAAAAGTTAAAAAAATTTATTACACAATTGCTGAAACATGGGATACGCCTGTTGACAAGAATATGGTTTATGCAATGAGCGGAACTTCTTTGGAAAATGACCATGCGGTAATTAATGGCCAGGCAGTCTTTGGATACTTTCATGGTAAACAAAAGGATTCTATTTATATAAAATTAGATTACCCAAATGATTGGATTGTAGGAACAGCGCTTGCGAAAAACAATAACGGATTTTATGCTGCCAAAGATTATGATGAAGTTGTTGATTCACCAATCATGCTTGGTGTACTGACAAAGAGCTCGCAAAAAATTGAGAATACCACAATTGATGTTTATTCATATTCTAAGACCGGCAAAATCAACGCAGATGGTTTATTCTCTATACTTGAAGATATTCTAAATGCTACAAGTCAATTCACAAATGGACTTCCTGTCGATCACTATACATTTCTTTTCCATTTTGAAAAAATGACAATGGGTGCCTGGGAACATAATTTTAGTTCTTTTTATGTTTTCGGCGAGGCTGATATAACAGAACAATTTGCACAGCAGATTAAATCTATTGCAGCTCACGAATTCTACCATATTGTAACGCCATTAAATATTCATAGTGAACTGGTAAACAATTTTAATTATGAAAAGCCGGTCATGTCCCAGCATCTTTGGCTCTATGAGGGAACAACCGAATGGGCTGCAAATATTCTTCAGCTTCGAGATTATATTATTACACTTGATGAATTTTTAGGAGAAATGAAACAAAAATTAGCAATGAATGATTATTATGATCAATCCATTTCTCTAGTTGATCTCTCTTTATCATCAACAGAAAAACAAGATCAATATCCAAATATTTATCAGAAGGGAGCTGTTGTTGCAACACTACTGGATATCCGACTTCTTGAATTATCCAAAGGAACAAGGGGCTACAGAGAAGTCATTAATCAATTATATAAAGATTTTGGTGTAAATAAATCTTTTAGCGAAAAAGATTTTTTCAGCGAATTTGTAAAACGTACTTACCCGGAAATAGAAGATTTTATTAATCGATACATAAAAGGCACAGATAAATTACCAGTTGAAGAATACTTTGCCAAACTGGGCATTCAGTATAAAGAAAACATTGGAGTAGATAGTTCGAAAATTTCTCTCGGATTTGGTCTTGGTGTGAAGGATGGTAAAATTGCAGTAACATCTGTTACAATGCCCGAAGAAAATGGCGTTAAAACAGATGATATTATATTAAAAGCAAATGGAGAAGAAGTTAATCTGCAGAATGCCCAATCCAGGTTTAGTTACATCAGTAAATTAAAAGTTGGTGATACAGTTGATCTGACTGTTTCAAGAAAAGGAGAAACAAAAGAAATTAAAATAACAATGCAACCCAGAAAAATTCGTCATCAATTCAAAGTGCTTGAAAATGCTACCGAAGAACAGCTCGCATTAAGAAGCGCGTGGATGAAAAACTTTTAATGGCAAACAATAGGCGCTTTATTTACTTTTATTAAGGCATTAGTTTGCAATTGTGTTAGAGGTGAAAATGTGTTCAGAGGTATCTATGAAATCGCATATAATTAGAAAAGTAAGCTTCCTTCTGCTTTCTTCCATTATTTTTTATTCTTGTTCATCCACAAATATTTTGGATAAAGTATATCCAACACTGCAGGATGGAAAATATGACAGTGAATTTCCTTATAGAAATTCTTCCGAACAACTAGAAGAAATAAGCAATACAATCAAACTTATAAACACAATTGCATTTTATACAAGCTACATCTTTCCTGATGATTCACATTATTACAGAAGAGATCTTAGCAGAATCGAATTCCCAAAAACCGCATCAAGAGAAGTTTTTTTCAACAGGACTGCATCCGGCACGGCAACTGTAATTGAAGCAAGCCCGAATGAAGTAGTTTTACTGACTGTATCGCACGTAGTATCCTTCCCCGATACAATTGTATCTTATTTTGTAAATCCGGATGGATCAACATCAAATTATGTGCAGAGCATTTCAATAAAAACAAGGGAATCACATTACGTCCCCGATTTGCCCGAAAATCCTGAATTTGAAATAATTACTAACGACCAAAATTTGGATATTGCACTGCTGGGATATCACTTTAAAACTTTTGAACGAACAAGCATGCAAGTATTTTCTTATCCATGGGGAAATTCTTCCGAGCTCGAATGGGGATCGTTTGTTTATGTTTTCGGTTTCCCGATGAACTATAAAATGGTTACAAAAGGAATTGTTAGTAAATCTTCAAAAGACAAAAATACTTTTCTGATAGACGCCGGGTTCGACAAAGGATCAAGCGGCGGAATGGTTTTGGCTGTTAGAGATGGTGTTCCAAATTTTGAATTTGTAGGTTTGGTGCGCTCGGTTCCGGCTGAGTATGAACTATCCCTAAGACCATTTGCAAAAGAAAATGAAATTGATTTTAATCCGATGATCCCTTATAAAGGTCAATCTTATGTTGATAAAACTCAGGTTTTTAAAACGGGAATTATTAAAGTAATTGCCGTTGAGACAATTAAAAATTTTATTCATGACAGCGAAAAGAAGATTTTAGAAAAGGGATATTCATTAAATAATTTTATATCGGGGCCAACAAAATTAATTCACTCATTCAACGATTAAAAATTCACAATTTAGAAAGAATAAAATGAACAGACCAAACACTGATGAACATGCAGCTTATTATTCCCGTTATATCGATCTGGTGCCGGAAGGTAATATCATTGAATT
>DAIEQP010000327.1 GCA_027347805.1 Ignavibacteria bacterium
GGATAACTGTTATTTTTAATAGTTTCTTCAGATGGAACAAAAGCCGGTGAAGAAGCATCTTTTTTAACTGCTGCAAATCTAACTCCTTTTGCATATGCAGCCCCGCCGTAACCAATAGCATTGGCATCTTTAGAAACTGCATTTACTACAGCAGCCGTGCCGGGTAAGCTTTGCATTGTTGATGTATAATCTTCTCCTTCAAGAACATTATCTTTGAAGTAAACATAAGTTCCTGAACTGTTTTCACGTCCATATACAATTATCTTTGCATCTTTACCGCCAACCTGTTTCCAATTTGTCAACTTACCGGTATAAATTTGCTTAATCTGGTCTATAGTTAATTCCTTTACACTGTTTTTATCGTTAAGATATAAACTGATTCCATCTTTAGCGGCTTTTACTTCAACACCAAGAGTGTTATATCTGGCCTTTAATTTATCTCTTTCACTTTGCTTCATTGGTCTAGATGCATTGCAAATATCAGTAGCTCCATTAATCAAAGCAGCAATTCCAATACCCGAACCTCCGCCAGTTACCTGCACAGTAATACCAGGATGTTTTTCCATATATTTTTCAGCCCATCTCTGGGCAAGAATTACCATTGTATCGGATCCTTTAACAGTAATGACAGTATTGTCATAACTGAATCCAAATGCTAGTGCTGCTAAAACAACAACTAATAATATTTTTTTCATTTTTTCCTCTTTTCCTATTCCAAATTTTATAAATTTTTCAGACAATCATTGTTAAGAAATTGTTAACTTTTCTGTTAGAATGAATATTGAATTCTGAATGTAAAAACATTGTCGCTTAAATCTTCTTTGAAAGCAGCCAAATTTGCCGAAGTCTCATTTGAAACTGAATCATAATAGAAAATGAATTTTACGTTATCATCCCAATAATGAACCAGACCAAGACCGAGCGTTGAATACTTAATATCTCCGGCTCCTAATTTTGCCGCAGCGAATTGTCCAATCTGATCACCGGCCACATCTGTATTTGGATCGTATGAATCATATTTCAATACAAACTGATCTTTATCGCCAAGATTTTGAACCCACATTAAATAGTAGCCCGCAAAATTTCTTAGATATAAGTCCCCTGTTGGAAGTGAAGTGAATGATGCATTGCTTGTTGCAGTTCCAGGCTGTTTACATGAAATATATTCGCCGCGCAATGTAAATCTTCCCAGCAATGGCAATTCATAATAAACCTGGGCATCCAACCCTAAATAGGATCTACCAGGATCTGCTACATTAATTTGAGATGTTGCTGATGTAGGACTGTTAACGGTTATTAAAGATTTTCCTGCTGGCAATACAACTGAACCTGAATAGATAGAAATACCGCCATCTATAGCTAAATTTTCTTCTGTGAATGGAAATGAAAACCCAAGACGGCCAATAAAATCTTTGTTGTTATCTGTTTCAGCATTAACACCATTACCTGCAAAGAAACCACCTTTGAAATTAAAATTGCTCAAGAAACCCGAAGTTGGAAAAACTTCTAATTTCATTCCTAAATCTCTTTCACCGGGGAATAATGATTGAAACAATCTTGATCTTTCAGGGCTTTCTCTTCTGCTAGATGAATAAGAAATTTCAAAACCAAATGGTCTATCGAACACACCTGCAGTAACGCCGAAAGTTTTTAACCATGGTTCTTTGAAAGATACATAAGCATCTTTTAGCCCTAGTCCTTTTTCTGTTGCATCAAGCTGCAGAACATACTGTGTAAGATCATTATCATAATTAACTTTTAATCTTCCTCTTCTTACCATAATTCTATTATGAATTCCGGCACCAAAATTTCCTCAGGCAAAAGATGAAATTCCATCCATGTCTGCTGATTGATACTGTGCTTGAATATAACCCGAAATTTTAATTTTCTTCAATGCATCAACTGTAGCTTTTGTTTCAAGATATGATTCATTTAATCCATTTAGCGCATCTTTTAATTCTTCAACTTTAGCTTTTGCTTCTTCAGCAGCTTTTTGTGCTGTTGTATCTTGTTGTGCACTAATTCTGCTCACCAATGCTGATAATAAGATGATTAGTAAAAACGATTTCTTCATTTAATATCTCCATTAAGTTTTTGGGATGCACAAACTTATCGTGTAGATATTAACTCAATATTAAGATAAGGTTAAGAAATTGTTAAGAATAGTAGAAGAAATGAAGTTTAATCAACAAGTATCAATTCATTAAACCGATAGCTGAAAGTTATTCTGGCAATCAGATTATTTCCAGTATGATTTTGATATTTAAAATATTCGATGTTGGGAATAATACTTACAGTCGGATCAACAACAAAATCAAGACCGGATACAAAAAATGAAACTGCCTGATTTTCAAGTTCTGTTACAGGATTATATTTATCGAAACGCGCTATAAATTTTAATTTTGGATTGAGCGAATACCATCCCCACAAAGAAAATCCAAAACCGTTTTGTGCTTTTAAAGGAACATCGTTACCAAGTGATAAATTATTCAGACGCTTTATAAAAAAAGTTTCGCCGCCGAATGAATAATCACGTTTATTTTTATAATTAACGAAAAATGAAGTAACAAATCTATTATTGGATTTACTTTGGCTATCGTAAGGATCTATAACATTAGCATATCCGGCATAATCTGTAAAAAATGTGGCCATCCAATTTGAATTTGGCTTGTACTGGATAAGAGCATAAAATCTTTTGTATTTATTTGTCTCGATAGATTGACCGGAATTATTTCCTAATTTCACCCAATAATTAAGTGTTCCATCGCTGAGTATTTTACCTTTTAAATCAATACCAAGATCTCTTGATAAGGATACACCAAATAAATCCATTGGGGTTTTCTCAACACTTCTATAATACCATGCTTCCTGGGTTATCATCCATGCAGGAGTTGGAGAAAGACCAAAAATAAAATCGGATCCTTCAAAAATACTTTTCCAGCGCAATGAAGCATCTTTAATATACCATCCGATTTTCTCACCATTTGCAACCGGTTCGGAATCCTGATTCCCCTCAAATCTTAATCGTGAATCGAAGTGTTCGCTTAAATACATATCAGCAGTAAAAAATATTCTTCTGAATTGAACCCCATTTACATCAGTTTTTGCTGGATCAATATTATTAATGTTATAGAAAAGATCGCCGAAAAATGCACCTGAGAATTTAATTTTATCAGTGGCAGT
>DAIEQP010000338.1 GCA_027347805.1 Ignavibacteria bacterium
AATTTCACCTCCATTACGAAAATCATTTGGTATCCTTGGTGTATTCTGGGTTTATGTTGTTCTTACTGTAGTAGGAATTGCTGTTGTATATTTTATCATGACAAAAAAAGCAGTTGAAAATGCAATTAACGAAGCAAGTAAAGAAAAGAATGAAAACCAGGAAGAGGAAGATGCATTAAGTAAAATGAGTGCAAAAGAAAAATTACAATTCTACATAAAGAATTTTCCACTAAAAGATTTAAGATTCTTGTTCTTTATTTTTGTTTTAATACCTGTTCAAACATTGTTTGCGCATAACTGGCTTACACTGCCATTATATACAAGCAGGGCATTTAACGGTTTTGTCCAGGATAATTTTGAATTTTTTGTAAACCTCAATCCGATTCTAATTTTCATCCTTACCCCAATGGTTGCAGCTTTGACATCAAAAAAGAATGCTTATACAATGATGATAATTGGAACATTTGTAATGGCATCACCGACTTTTATACTTGCTCTTGGTCCAAGCATGACTACTCTAATGATATATCTTGTAATAATGACAATTGGTGAGGCGATGTGGCAGCCGAGATTTCTGCAATGGGTAGCAGAAATAGCTCCCAAAAACATGACTGGCATTTATATGGGAATTGGTCAATTTCCGTGGTTCCTTACAAAAATTGTAACTAGTTTATATTCAGGATGGTTTTTAATGCAGTATTGCCCTGCAAATACACCTCCAGCACAAATGAATACAGAGTTCATGTGGCTGATTTATGGTTTTATTGCTATTATAAGTCCAATTGGGTTAATACTTGCCCGCAGATGGATGATGAAAGGATTTAAGACCAAACATGAAGGTTGAGTTTAATAAAGTCTCTGTAAATCTTACCGATAGATTTACAGAGATTTTTATATTTGAAGCAAAGGAAATTCTAAATAATCGATAAATTTCATTACATTAGATCAGTCAATTTTGTTATTATCAACTAAAGAATAACAACACATATTGGACTTCGCAAAACAGTACATAATCCAATCTATAGTTGCAGCAGCCAACAATCTTAGACTTAGTTCCGAGAAGATTGAAACAGTTGCCATTTTACGTGAACGTTTGGCTTCTTCAGAAAACCTGGCAGAAGAATTAAAGAATTTTAAAAAGATAACTGAATTATCAAAGCTTGGTATCAAACTTCATGAGTTACTTAATTTTATAGAAAATACTAAAATTGATTTCTTGAAATTGAGCGACAAGTTCAAAGAACAAAGTTACGGACTTGTTAAGGAGCTGGGTAATTCGCTTGATGTATTAACACCGCAATCTGCACTTGCTTTATTTGAGAAGAAAGAAGAAGTCCCAATTAAAGTCGATCTTACAAATGTTCCTATTCGCGGAACTTCAACATCATTAGAATCTGCAATGGAATTGCCAAGGCGATCTCAGACAGATGAATTGAAAGAAGCAATAATTATGGAAGATCTCGACAAAGAACCTCCGTTTAATTTTGAGAATTTTGAAGAGAAAGTTTTGCATCCAGTAAAACAACTTGATTCTTTTCTTAGCCGTGTTCTTAAATTTGATTATACAGACGGAGAGATTACTTCTTATATAAAAATAATGAATGAGAATGCCGAATTTTCTCAAAAAATTGGCTTTGAAGTTTTGTCAAACATGCATATCATTCTCGCAAAAGGATTACAATTCATTCATCAAAAAAAGATTGCGCCAAGTATTAATGTTATTGAATCTTTGAGAGCCTGTTTGATTGTTATTGTTGCAGTAGTAAGGGGAAAAGAGGTTGATATAACCGGTTATTTAACAAGAGCAGAAAATTTTGGTAAAACAATTTCTGGTAAGCAAAAAGGAATTTAAATGGAAATATATGCAGTGATTATGGCCGGCGGCGTTGGTTCACGCTTCTGGCCCAGAAGTAAAGAAAAAAAACCTAAACAGTTAATTAGAATTTTCGGCGAACATACAATGATCCAGGATACTGTTAAAAGACTGGATGGATTGGTTAAACCTGAAAATATTCTTGTAATTACAAATAAGATTCAGAAACCAAGAGTAATTGAACAATTACCGGAACTTAAACCTGAAAATATTATTGACGAACCATTCGGTAAAAATACGGCCGCTTGTATTGGATTAGCATCAATACTCATAAAAGCAAAAAATAAAGAAGCTGTTGTAATTACTCTACCATCAGACCACTTGATTAAAGATGAAGAACAGTTTAGAAATTGTTTGAAGAATGCTGCTGAATATGCAAGTCACTCAAAAGGGCTGGTTACAATTGGAATAATTCCAAATCGGCCAGAAACAGGTTATGGATATATTCAGTTTGATGATAAAGAAATTTCGAAAAATATTTACCGCGTTCTAACATTTGCAGAAAAACCAAATCTATCAACGGCAAAACAGTTTATTGAATCTGGTGATTTCCTGTGGAATGCCGGTATTTTTATTTGGCGAGTTGATTCAATACTCGATGAAATAAGTGAACATCTGCCTGATCTTTATGAAGGGCTTCAGCAAATTGAACAGGTAATCGGCACAGAAAACTATGAAAAGGAATTAGTTGCTGTTTACGGTCAGTTGAAAAGTATTTCTATAGATTACGGCGTGATGGAAAAAGCCAAAAATGTTTTTCTAACAAAAGCAGATTTTTACTGGAATGATGTGGGGAGCTGGGAAGCTGTTTATGAAATTGCTGAAAAAGATGCCGAAGGAAATGCATTGGTGGGAGATGTCTATACAGAAAATACTTTCAATTCCTACATTTTTACTCCCAAAAAATTTGTTGCTACTATTGGTGTGGAGGATTTGATAATTATTGAAACACATGATGCATTGCTTGTCTGCAACAGGAATAATGCCCAGGATGTTAGGAGAGTTGTTGAGTACTTAAAAATGAACAAGAGATCAGAGTTGATTTAATGAAAGTTTTAGTGACTGAAAGAGAAATAAAAAAACTTATTTCAAAGGGTGAGAAAGAAATCATTCTTGATAAGGATTGTATTCTTACACCATTGGCTAAAGATCTTATAAATCACAATAAAATAAAAATAGTAGCTGAGAAGAAAGAACAAAGTTCTGTTAAGTGCTCTTTCAAAAAAATTGCTGTCGGTTCAGATCATACCGGTGTTAAGGCAAAAAAGATTGTATTGGAGTTATTAAATAAAAAAGATTTTGAAGTTATTGATGTTGGTACATTTACTGAAGAAGCTGTCGATTATCCGGATATTGCTTACAATGTAGCCAATAGAGTAAAAGTCGGAGAAGTTGATGCGGGAATAATTCTGGATGCGACAGGTATTCCATCAGCTATAACAGCAAATAAATTACCTGGAATAATAGCAGCAACCTGCTATAATGAATTTAGCGCTAA
>DAIEQP010000343.1 GCA_027347805.1 Ignavibacteria bacterium
GGAGATCTTGTAAAAACAATAGAGCATAATCAGGATAGCGGTTTTGATAAATGGAATATGACAAATGAATCTGGACAAATAATTGCTGCCGGAATTTATATTGTAGTTTTTCAAACTCCGGATGGAGCAGTTTCATATCAAAAACTGGTAGTAGCACGCTAAATCAAATAGGAGACTTAATTAGATGAGACATATAAAATTTTTGATTGTAATTCTCATATCATACTCGAGTCTTATGGCCCAGGTTGATATGAATACTACCGGTCAGGGTGGAGTTGATCTAAAACAATCCGGAAAAAGTACTATGAACTTTCTCCAGGTGGGCGTATCAGCTAAAGCTGCCGGTTTAGGCAATGCTTACACAGCATTGAGCAAGGGTGTGGAGAGTGTTTTCACTAATCCTGCTGGATTAACTGAAATGAATTCTGAATTTGAAGCATTCGTTTCAACAACACAATGGTTTGCAGATATTAAATATCTTGCAGGCGCTGTTGCATGGAATGCTAAAGAATATGGTGCCCTCGCAGTTAGTTTTGTTGTCGTTGATTATGGTACGATTAAAGGTACAGCACTTGTTCCTAAAGCTGGTACTGGATCTGACAATTATATTCTAAACGGAAATGTTGAAAATGTTGGAGCTTATTCTTTTGGATTAACATATGTAAAAGCAATAAGTGATAAATTTTCTATTGGCGGCACTGCAAAATATGTTGGACAGCAGCTGGGTCGTTTAACAGATGCAACTGGAGCTGTAACTGATAATAATAACAGCCGTATGGCATTTGATATGGGTGTTAAATATTTCCCGGGAATTGAATCTTTACGATTGGGAATGTCTATCAGGAATTTCTCAACATTTGTTACTTATGAAAATCAGGGTAATGCTGCTGCGCCATTGCCATTAACTTTTGCTGTAGGTGCAGGAATGAATATAATGGATGTTATTAATAAAGATATTTCAAAAGAACATGCATTATTAGTAACTGCAGAATTTATTCATCCAAACAATTATACTGACAGAGTAAATGCTGGATTAGAATATACATTTATGAAAATGTTTTCTTTGAGAGCCGGGTATGAAGGAAATCATGATGTGTTAAGCTGGGCCGGCGGTGTTGGTGTAAAACAGACAATAGAAGGTATTGAATTCCAGATTGATTATTCTTACTCTAAAGCGCAGTACTTTGATAGCGTAAACAGATTTGGAATTAATATAGCTTTCTAATTGATTATATTTAAGATTAGAATTTTGATCAGCCACCATCCAAACGATGGTGGCTTTTTTTACCTTGTATATTGACCTGTTATATTAATTGATTTAGAAAATACACTTCCAAATAAAATACGTCAGCTCCGTTATTAAAAATTCTTATTGACTATTTAAAGGAAATTCCACAAATTGTTAATTGATAAAGTAAACGATAAAGGAAACGATCTAATTATCGAAAAACCAATTCTGAAATGAAATTATTTATTCCCAGTTCGATAATATAAGGCCGAAAAATTTCAAGAGGAGATCAATATGCAATTCTTTACAAAGCTAAAAAAACTAATTCCCATTTTTATATTTCTCACATCGACAATTTTTGCACAGAATACACTTCAAGGTATTGTAGTTGATTCTTTATCTCAGGAATCACTTGTAGGCGCTACTGTTTACCTTGTTGGTACTTCTTTAGGCTCTGCATGTAATATTGAAGGTGAATATAAAGTGACAAATATTCCTGATGGAACTTATCAAATTAGAGTGTCATATGTTGGATACAAATCAAAATTTTTAAAACTGAGTTTCAAAAATAAACAGGTTACAGAATTATATTTCCAGTTAAGTCCAGATGTTATAGAAGGGAAAACTATTGTTGTATCTGCGCAAGCTCTTGGACAGGCAGCTGCAATAAATCAGCAAATATCATCCAATACAATTGTAAATGTAATCTCCGAGCAGAAAATAAAAGAACTTCCCGATGCAAATGCTGCCGAATCGATTGGACGCCTACCAGGTGTTTCTATTCTTAGATCTGGAGGAGAGGCTAACAAAGTTATTCTTCGTGGTTTGAGCGATGCATATACAAGTGTTACAATTGATGGAGTTAGAATTGCTTCAACTGATGCATCTTCAAGAGGATTGGATTTAAGTACTATATCTCAAAATTCACTTGCTGGAATTGAATTATATAAAGCACTCACTCCTGACAAAGATGCAGACGCTCTTGCCGGAAGCATTAATTTGGTTACTCGCAAAGCTCCTGCAAAAAGAGAATTTGTTACGTTGCTAAAAGGAGATTATAATAACCTGATGAAATCTGCTAAGCAATACGATTTTTCTACAAAGTACGGTGAAAGATTTTTTGATGATTTCCTTGGAGTTCAAGTTAACGGTAACATTGAAAGAAGAATTAGAAGTAATGAACAGCTTGATCTTAATTATGATCAAACAATAAATAACCAGACTGATTACGAAATAAGTGATTTTACTGTAAACTTTACTGATGAAATTCGATCAAGAATGGGTGGAGGATTGATTCTTGACATTCCTACACCTGATGGCGGCACAATTAAATTTAATAATGTTTACAACAGTACTAACAGAGATTATCTTTTATCAAATAGAGATTATAATCTTGGTGTTGTTACTTATTCTTATAGGGACCGTGAACAAGAAATTAATACTTACAACTCATCGATCACAGGTGAAAATTATTTGTTGGATTTCAAATTAACATGGGGACTTTCATACGCACAGTCAAGAGGGGATTATCCTTACGATTATTATCTTGATTTTCTTGAACCATCTACATCTACTTCTGGTACAAGAGCTGCACCGAGAGTTAAAACGAATCCCGAACAATATGTTTCTTACGCATTCAACAATTTTAAAGCAGCAACAATGTATTCGGCAAATTATAGAACACAGGAAAATTTTGAGAAGGAACGTTCAATTTATCTAAATCTTTCGAAAAAATATTTACTTGAAGACTTGTTTGCTGGAGAATTAAAACTTGGTGGAAAATATAAAACGAAGAGAAGATTTAATAATGCAACTCTTCTTTACTCGCCATACTACCTTGGTTATTGGCAAGCTTACGAAAGAGTAAACGGAACAATAAAACCAAAAGATTTATCAGGTACATCTTTCGATGCTTTCTTTAAAAGATTCCAGCAGAATCCTTTAAACAATACATTATCCTTCCAGGAATTTCTGAATACACCACCTGAATCAAGAAATATTTTTGATTTATATAGTCTCAATCCTCTTATCAATCGCGACAAATTAAAAGAATGGTATTCACTTAATAAGAATGGTGTTGATAAAAATGGATCGATTTCAGAATATAGTTTTGATCCTTCACTGAAAGCAAATTTCTATGATGTTACTGAAAGTGTTTTATCTGGCTATGTAATGAATACTTTTAGTTTTGGTGAAGCTTTGATTGTAGTAGCCGGCTTGAGAGTTGAGAGTGAAGATAATGATTATAATTCCAAATACTCTCCGGTAATTACAGGTGGTTTTCCAATTCCACCTGATATAACAAGGGATACAACTGCATCTCATAAAGAAACTATTGTATTACCTCATTTGCATATTAATTTCAAACCGACCGACTTTATGAGCATACGCCTTGCTGCATATAAAGCTCTCGCAAGACCAGATTTTAATTATAGATTAAATTCATACTTTGGATGGAGACCGGCTGCAACTTCAGGTAATAAGCAGTTAATACTTGGAAATCCGCTTCTTAAAACAGCTCAGGCATGGAATTTTGAAATTAATACTTCATTCTATGGAAATGAAATTGGTTTAATTTCATTATCTGCATTCTATAAAGAAATTACTGATATGTATCATCAGTTGAATGCTTTGAATACCCAGGGCGATGTGATGATAAAAAGTCTGGGACTTGCATGGCATTCATTACATACAGGAAATTATCAATTAACTGTTCCTTATAACTCACCCGACAAAACAAAAGTATGGGGATTTGAATTTGAACACCAGATTAATTTTAATTTCTTACCAGGTCTTTGGAGAAACATTGTATTAAGTTATAATGCATCCTTGGTTAAATCAGAGACATTTTTAATCTCATCCGCAACTGACACAATAAAATATTACTTACCTGGACTTCCTGGAATACCTTTCTATAGATACGAAGACAGACCTGTTACTATTAAACAGCAGTTGGAAAATCAACCTACATTTTACGGAAATATTAGTCTTGGTTATGATATTGCAGGATTTTCTGCTAGACTTTCATTATTCCATCAATCAGAATATAATTTAAGCTTCAGTGCCAGCGGCAGAGGAGACCAGATTATTAATCCATTTACACGTTTAGATCTTGCATTAAAGCAAGAAGTAACTGAAAATATTTCGTTGATGGTTAACATCAGTAATCTTACTGATATTAAAGAAGAGAATTCTATTTACAATAGAGTAAATGGTTACAAAATTCTTAATACAAGTGAAAGATACGGCGTAACCGCAGATTTTGGTGTAAAAGTTAATTTATAATATTCAACATAACTGAATATAAAGAAAGCAAATCAAAAACTAGTTAGGAGGTAACATGGTAAGTAGAAAGAAAACTATTTTATTTCTGTTTCTTATGTTAGCAATCACTTCAGCTTCATTCGCGCAAAAAGTTTTACCGCTTAAGCCGTACGATGGAACAGCTGCTTCCGGTCTCATTGCGCAG
Organism: Ignavibacteria bacterium; assembly: GCA_027347805.1. Classification (GTDB taxonomy): domain Bacteria; phylum Bacteroidota; class Ignavibacteria; order Ignavibacteriales; family Melioribacteraceae; genus Stygiobacter. The sequence continues at coordinate 4,698 of DAIEQP010000343.1, forward strand.
ATAAAAGCAGATACACTTGCTAATAAAGGTATTCTTGCAGATCGTATTTATGAATTAACTCCGGGTGCAATTTATTTATGCACAGAAATTTTCAACGTTGCCGCTAAATACACTATGAATATTCGCGGCGCAGCTGGCGGTGCAAGACCTATAATATATTTATATCCAACTGGAACAGGTGCAACTCCGCAAAGACCTCCTGGAAATTTATTTGTATTGCTAGGTGGTAACTTAAGAATGAGCAATCTTGCTATTTCAGGTTACTTTGAACCAGTTGATACAAATTTTAACAACGTGCAGGGTGGACTTGTAAATACAACTGCAGCAGGTTCAAGCATTTATGTTGATAATTGTGTTTTAAGTAATATCAATGGTCAACATCTTAGAACAGGTAGTGCTGCAAAAACAGTTAAAGTAACTAATTCTATTTTCGCAAATATGGGTGCGCTTAGTACTTCTAATTTTGGAGCCGGTAAAGGACTTGATCTTCGCGAAGTGGCAATTGATTCCTTAATACTTGTTAACAATACATTTGTAAATTATCAAGACCGCGTTGTACGCCATTATAATTTCTCAAATCCATTAGCTGGTACTGGAAATATTGGTTACACATTGATAGACCATAATTCATTTGTAAATGGAATGGGATTCCACGGATTACTTTCTCTCGGTAATGTTGGCAAACAAGTAATAATTAGAAATAACTTATTCATGGATGCTTTTGCATCTGGTGAAGATTCCACTGATGCTACTAGATCAGTTGAATGGGGAAACACTGGAGAAAAATATCCTAATGGTAGATACAGAATGATGTGGATTTTTACAGCTCCAAATGACACAACAAAATGGACTGTAAAAAATAATTTCTATTCTATCTCGTCAGCAGGTCAAACTTTTTTTGATGCTCACAAAAAGGAACCGATTACAGAAGGAAAACAATTATCAGCTCATATTAGCAAAAGGTTAGGTGCTGATTCAACAAAAGCATTTACAAAAGTTAGCTTAACCATGACTAACATTCCAAAATTGATGACCAATATGATGGCATGGTACTTAGATCCTAATGGTGGAAATAAAACTAAAAACACACCTACATCAAAATGGCAATGGCCAAGAGATGATATGGATCGCAAACCGATTAAATATTATACTGATGAGATGAAGGCTGATTATCCAACTACATCTGTTGCTTATACTGGTGCAGAAAAATCATTTCCTGCAGGCGACTTGAATTGGTTCCCAACTAGAAAAACTGCCTGGATTGCTGCGGGTGGAACTGATGTTCAAAAAACATCTAATGAAATTCCATCAGAATTTTCTTTGGAGCAAAATTATCCGAACCCATTTAACCCATCAACAAACATTTCCTTCAGTATTCCTAAAGAAGGATTTGTACGTTTGAATGTATATAATGTGCTTGGTCAGCAGGTTGCTTCATTGGTTAACGAAAACATGAAAGCTGGAAAATACAATTACGCTTTTGATGCTTCAAGATTAAGTACCGGTGTATACTTCTATTCATTGCAAACAACGGATTATTCTTTAACCAAGAAAATGCTTTTAGTAAAATAATTATTCATTTATTGCGTGCGGTATTTGCATAAAATACCGCACACAATATCATAAAATGGAGTAATAGCTTGCAGAATTTTTATAGGGCAAAAATCAAAACAATAATAACCCTTTTAATACTATCACTTGTTTTTCTTAATTCAAATATCTTTAGCCAGCAACAATCCTCAGATTCTAAATACACAATTGATAATTGTGTTAATGTTTTTAACTCTGCAAAAGTTGAATCGACTAAAGTCGGTTATCAGTACTGGTTTGTAGATAAAAATTTTATTGATGGAAGAACATTAAAGATGAGTGTCGTTGCGCCTCATAGTGCAACACATCCGCCTCATGTACATGCGGAAGATGAATTTTTCTTTGTGATTGAAGGTAAAGCTGAATTTTATCTTGCAGGAAAAACAAAAATTACTGAAGGACTTGCAACTTTTTATTGCCCCTCAAATATTGAGCATGGAATAAAAAATGTTGGTAATTCAGAACTGAAATATTTAGTTGTAAAAAAGTATCAGGAAAAATAAACAATGGAATCCTTTTTTAACTTAAAGATGAAAATCTGATAATAAGTTAAAAAAGAATTATCTTTGTCAAGTGATAAAGTTAAGGATAAAGTAAATAACGGTTTATTATGAGAGAAAGAGCAGTAACACTAAATGATATTGCTAAGAAATTGAATCTGTCAACAGTTACAATTTCCAAAGCGCTTAGAAACCACCCGGATATTTCTCCAAAAACAACTAAACTTATTAAAAGTGTTGCTGATGAGTTGGGATATACGCCTAACATTATGGCCAGAAATTTATCTGCGAGAAAATCTAATACAATTGGATTGGTTGTTCCCAAAATTGCTCATTTTTTCTTTGGCGCCATTATCGAAAGCGTATATGATATTGCATTTCAGAATAATTATGAAATGATACTTACCGTTTCTCAGGAAAGTGCTGAAAGAGAAAAGAAACATTTACAAACATTGCTCGCAATGAAAGTTGATGGAATAATTATCTCTATTACACAGGAAACAAGCGATTTATCTGTTTTTGATATGGTAGAAAGAAGAGGTGTCCCGATTGTTTTTATCGATAGAGTACCTGAACCTGCAAATAACTTTACAACAGTAAAGGTTGATGACAGGGGAGGTGCATATAAAGCTATTGAACACGCTATTAATTTGGGATATAGAAAAATTGCTCACTTTGGTGGTTATACTAATATTAATATTGGAAAAGACCGCCTTTCGGGATTTAGAGATGCAATGAATGATCATAATATCGAAATAAATCCTTCTTGGGTTCTGGAAGGGGGGTTCGGTGATAATTATGGTTATGATTCATTTATGAAATTATATAATGAGAAAAACTTACCGGATCTTATTTTTGCAGTTACTTATCCCGTTGCTTTAGGAATTTATCAGGCTGTAAATGAAGTTGGTTTGAGAATACCTGAAGATATTGACGTAATTTGTTTTGGCAATGCAAAAGTTCAGAATTTCCTTTCACCCCCGTTAAGTTGTATTGACCAGTCGACAGATCAACTAAGTAAAATTGCAATGGACATGATATTTGAGAATATTGAAAAGAAAGAGGAATATTCCCCAAGACAAGTTGTGATTGATACTGAATTGGTTTTAAGAGGAACCTGCAGAAAATTCAACAAAGAGTGAAATCTTCCATTATTTTAAAATTAACTTGAAAATAGGTTTTTTTTTATTGATATTTGTTTTAGCGATAAAGTAAACGATAAAATCACATATATTTTCATTTACTAATTCCAACTCGGAGTGCCAATGGAGAATGTTAAGGAAAAAATCGGTAGATATCGTTGGGTAATTCTATCATTAGTTTTTTTCGCCACAACAATCAATTATCTGGATCGTAATGTTATTAGTTTACTTAAAGATGATTATCTTGAAAAACAGTTCGGCTGGACTGAAAGCGATTATTCAAATATTGTAATAGCATTTCAGCTTGCTTATGCTTTAGGTATGCTTGGGGTTGGATGGGTAATTGACAGAATAGGTACCAAACTAGGTTATGCTGTTTCATTAATTGTTTGGAGTTTTGCTGCTATTGGCCATGCTCTTGCTGGAAATACAGCTGGATTCATGGTTGCTCGTGCTGCATTAGGAGTAAGTGAAGCTGGTAATTTTCCTGCAGCAATTAAAACTGTTTCAGAATGGTTCCCTAAAAAAGAAAGAGCGCTAGCAACAGGCATTTTTAACTCAGGTACTAATATAGGCGCTATTGTAGCCCCAATGTCTGTTCCATTCATCGCTGCAACCTGGGGTTGGCAAATGGCTTTTATTCTTACGGGTGCTATTGGACTTCTCTGGTTATTTTTCTGGTTTGCGATTTATGATATCCCCTCCAAAAAGAAAAATCTTAGTAAAAAAGAATTTGAATATATTCATAGCGATAAAGAAGAACAGACACAAGATAATGTGAAAAAAGAATCTGTACCTTGGTTAAAACTTCTTACTTTCAAACAAACCTGGGCATTTATTCTTGGCAAATTTTTAACAGATCCAATCTGGTGGTTCTATTTATTCTGGCTGCCTTCCTTCTTAAATAAAAATTATGGAATGACAAAGACTGATGTAGCTTTTCCAATTGCAGTTGTATATACAATCACAACTTTCGGAAGTATTTTCGGCGGATGGCTTTCTGGTAATTTTATTAAAAAAGGTTGGGATACTTACAAGGCTAGAAAAACAGCTATGTTAATTTTTGCATTCTGTGTACTTCCAATTGTAGGTGCTCACGAGTTAGGTAAAATTACACCATGGTTTGCAATTATTATTATTGGTATTGCCGCTGCATCTCACCAGGCTTGGTCTGCTAATATTTTTACAACTGCTTCGGATATGTTCCCTAAAAAAGCAGTCGCATCAATTACAGGACTAGGTGGAATGGCTGGTGGAATTGGTGGAATTTTAATTGCAAAATTGGCAGGAGCTTTATTAGATCATTTCAAAGCTCTTGGCACTATTGAAATCGGCTATTATATAATGTTCATTGTATGCGGTGCAGCATACATTACTGCCTGGGTTGTAATGTTTGTTATTCTTGTTCCCAGAAAGCAGGATGTTGTTCTTGATTAGTGCATGATTGTTTTAGTTAAATAATTTTACAGAGGTTTTATGCAAGATTTTATTTTGAATAAAGACAGGTTTTTTGACCCGAATCCGGGGGTAAGAAATTTTGCTAGAGAGATCTATCAAACAATTAAAGATTTGCCAATCATCAGCCCGCATGGACATGTTGATCCTCAAATCTTTGTCGATAATAAACCGTTTCCAAATCCAACTCAATTATTTATAACTCCTGACCATTATGTTTTTAGGATGTTGTATTCCAAAGGAATTACTCTTGAATCTTTGGGCATTCCAACAATTGATGGTTCTCCTGTCGAAACAGATCCTAAAAAAATCTGGAAACTCTTTGCAGAAAATTTTTACCTTTTTAATGGAACACCAAGCGGAGTTTGGCTTAATTATGAATTCAATATTGTATTTGGAATTAAACAAAAACTAAATGGTGAAAATGCTTTGCAGGTTTATGATGAACTTCAGGAAAAAATTAATACTCCTGAATTTTTACCAAGAAATTTGTTCGAAAAATTCAATATTGAAGTTCTATCAACAACAGATGCTCCGTGGGATTCACTTGAACCTCATAAAAAAATTAAAGATTCCGGATGGAAGGGAAAAGTTGTTCCAGCATTTCGGCCTGATGGTGTAACCGATATTTCAAATCCTTCTTGGAAACAAAATATTAAAAAACTGGGTGAAGTTTGTGGTTTTGAAATTGATTCATATAAAAAATTAATTCAGGCACTCGAAGAAAGAAGAAAATATTTTAAAACTCTGGGATGTACTTCAACCGATCATGGGGTAGTGTCTGCTTATGCTCATGATCTTGGCGATGTTGAAGCTGAAAACCTGTTTGCAAATGCTTTAAAAGGAACTTCTAATCAAAATGAAGCGGAAGCTTTTACTGCACATATGTTGATGCAAATGGCGCGTATGAGTGTTGAAGATGGCTTGGTTATGCAGATTCATGCGGGTGCTTACAGAAATCATAATAAATTAATTTTTGAAAAGTGGGGACCTGATAAAGGTGCTGATATTCCTACTACTTGTGAATACACAAAGAATATGCAGGAACTATTAAATCGTTTTGGAAATAATCCAAACTTTACTGTTATAGTATTTACAATGGATGAAACTAATTATTCGCGTGAACTTGCACCGCTGGCAGGTCATTATCCTGCTATGAAACTTGGTCCATCCTGGTGGTTCCATGATAGCATCGAAGGTATGACAAGATTTAGACAGCAGGTAACCGAAACTGCAGGATTCTATAATACAGTTGGTTTTATTGATGATACGCGGGCATTTGTTTCTATTCCTGCTCGTCACGATCTGGCAAGAAGAATAGATTCAAACTTTTTAGCAAGCTTGGTTGCTCGACATTTTATTTCAATTGAAGAGGCAATTGTGATTGCAAAAGATCTAACGTATAACCTAGCAAAACAAGCTTATAAACTTTAGAAGGATAAGAAATGGTTTTAAGTATTCTTGAAAATAAAATTAATGGTCCAAAATCATCCATTAATGAAGTATTTACAATTAAGATTGATGAATTGATTGTTGAAGTTTATCCAAACTCTGTCAACTTGTCTAATGATGTTTATTTTTTTATAGGGAAATCTGGAGCGGATAAAAAACTTTTTATGGCATACAATAAAAGTAATCCTACAACAGAATTGTTTGCCGGGGAAGAAAAACAAATTGAGAGTGGTGTATTCATCAAATCCTGTTTAATGAATAATTCAAACCGGAAATCTTTACAAAAAGTTTTCCCGTATACTGTTGCTACTGTCCTCGGTGTGAATGATTCATTTGGTTTTGGTGATAGAATTGGATTTGCAAATGCAGGCCATATCCGTTCTCTAGATTTAGGAAAATTCAAGCCTATTCTAGCGCAGCAATCGATTCGTGAATTAACAAGAACCCAGCGCACTGCGGATGAAGTAATGGATGCAGCTGTGTGGGCTGTATTTCAGGAAGGATACAAAAACGGTTTTGGTTCAGATGCAGATCATTTGAAGACAACTGCAGATGTTGATATGATGATTAATGCTGGATTCACAATGTTTACTTTTGATCCGGGTGAGTTTGTAAATAATGATGCGGACAAATATTCTGAAAGTG
>DAIEQP010000370.1 GCA_027347805.1 Ignavibacteria bacterium
TACTTTAAAGCCCGGAGTTAAAAATGTTTTATACTTACGCGCAAAAGATGTTTATGGAAATAAAATGGATACATCGGCTGTTGTTTCTTTAGTCTACGATACAACAAAAGTTTTACTTGATTGGAAATCTTTCGCTTACGATGCATCCCTATGGAAAAAGGGCAATGGTGCATTGGGAAATGATCAAGCAACGACAAACAAAACTATTCTTTCTTCATGCCGTACTGCGTACTTTAGAAAAAAGTTTTCTGTGACAGATGTAAATACTGTTAAAGATCTAAGAATTTTAGTCAGCGGAAGGTCCGGAGCTGTTGCTTATGTTAATGGTAATGAAATTGGCAGACTGAATGTTTCTTCAGCAGTTGTTCCAGCTTATGAAATTTTTGCGCCGCTTCCAAGAGTATTGAATAATGAATTAGTTTTCAGTTCTGGTAATCTTTCTAAATTGAAAATTGGAGAAAATGTAATTTCGGTCGAAATGCATTCCGCTTCGTCTACCACTCCTGCAGTAGCTTTTGATTGTAAACTTTATGATGCAAACAGTAAAATCTATTTTGACTTAGGAAGTGAATGGTTTTATTATGATGCAGGCAAGAGTCCTGAATCGCAGGTAACTTCCAAGCCAACCGGTATAGCTTCATCCGAATCGATGCCTGCAGATTTCAAGTTATTCCAGAATTATCCTAACCCATTTAATCCAAATACAACCATTAGTTATCAATTGCCAATTGCATCTCACGTTTCATTAAAAGTGTTTGATATGCTTGGTAAGGAAATTGCAGAACTTGTAAATGAAAATAAATCAGCAGGATCCTACCGTATTCAATTTGATGGTAGTAAATTGAGCAGTGGAGTTTATATATATCAGCTTTCTGCCGGGAATAAAATACTAAACAACAAATTAATTCTGATTAAATAATATTTATCAAAGAAAAAATGAGAGAGAGATGAAAAGAGTGTTAATAATATGTTTTATGGCTGCATTATTTTTTAATTCAAAATTAACTGCAGGTGATATCTTAATAAATAAAGCCGGTTATTTACCAAAGGCAGTTAAGTACACCTATTTTACAACAGCCGTAGACAGTTTTTATGTAATAGATGTAAGAGATAAAATAGTTCTCAGGGGCAAGGCCGAATTGAGCAGATCAAATGATCCTGCAACCGGTAAAACAATTTATCGTGGAAATTTTTCTTCAGTAACGCAACCAGGATTCTATTTCGTGATCGATAAATCCGGCAGCAGATCTCCGATGGTTTACATTGCTGATACAGTCTTTAATTCTGTGTATAAAAAATCTTTGAAAGGATTTTATTTTCAAAGATGCGGCACACAACTTTTTGCTGAACATGCAGGAGTATATCAGCATGGTTCATGTCATTCATTGAGACCCCCGTTTTATTCCGGTGATGGAACATTTCACAAAAGTATTACAGACACAACAGGGCAATCAAATGTTATTGGCGGCTGGCATGATGCCGGCGATTATGGCAAGTACGTTGTAAATGCCGGTATTTCAGTTGGAACATTGCTTATGGCTTACGAAATGTTTCCTGAAAAATTTTCAAATGATGATTTGAAAATTCCTGAAACTGGAAATAAAGTCCCTGATATTTTAGATGAATGCCGATATGAACTTGATTGGTTATTCAAAATGCAGAGACCAAATGGAGCAGTGTTTACTAAAGTAACACATGAATCATTTGAAGGATTTATTATGCCGCAGAATGATAACACAACAAGATATATTTACCAGGTTTCTTCCACTGCAACTGCAGATTTTGCTGGGATGATGGCTAGAGCTTACAGAGTATTCAAGAAATTTGATGCAGCATATTCAGAAAAATGTTTAACTGCCGCAAAAAAAGCTTGGTCTTATCTGGAAGCTAATCCATCTATTTTTCCATCTGGTGGATTTAAAAATCCAAGCGGTACATCAACCGGTGAATATGGTGATTCAAATGATCAGGATGAGAGGTTATGGGCTGCTGCAGAACTGTTTATTTCAACTAATGAATCTAAATACCACACATTTTATTTAAATAATTACAAGAAGAGTGGTCCATTTTGGTCTGCAATGGGCTGGCCCACAATGGGACCAATGGCGCAATTGACTTACATTTTTGGAAACAGCAGTCTGAAAGATGCAACTGCATTGGCGGATCACAAAACAGCTTTGAACAATTTATGCGGTCAGTATTTGGCTAGAACAAAAAATGATGGATTCAATGTTGTTCAATCTACAGATTATTATTGGGGAAGCAACGGCGACATTTTAAATAAAGCCATTTTGCTGATAGCGGGTTATGAATTAAATAAAACTCAGGATTATTATGATGCGGCACTGAGCCAGTTGAATTATATTCTTGGAACGAACATTCATAATATTTCTTTTATAACTGGTATTGGTGATAAACGAGTTATGAATATTCATCACAGACCATCAGGATCAGATGGAATTGCCGAACCGGTTCCAGGATTGTTATCTGGTGGACCGGATAAAAACAGGGAAGATTCTGCAATTCAGGCTGCAGTTCCGGCCGGTACTCCTCCGGCACTTTGCTTTGTTGATGACCAGGGAAGTTATTCCACAAATGAAATTTGTCTTAATTGGAATGCCCCTCTTGTTTTTGTAGCCGGTTATTTTAACAATGGGTCTGTTACAACTGATATCAAAAAAGAAATGGGATCGGTTCCATCTGAAATACATCTTGATCAAAATTACCCAAATCCATTTAACCCGGAAACAATTATAAGTTATCATCTGCCAAAGATGAGCCATGTTATTTTAAAAGTATACGATGTTTTGGGAAGAGAAGTAACAACATTGTTAAATGAAGTGAAGGCAGCGGGAAGTTATGAATTAAGGTTTAATGTGGATTCCATTGAACAAAAAAACAAGATGACAAGCGGAGTATATTTTGTCTGTCTTCAAGCAAATAATTTTGTAGATACAAAAAAAATGATGTTGATGAAGTGAAATTTACCAAATATTAAGATTGGCGGTAATGATTAAAAACTAATTTAGCTTTAGCGCTGCCAATCACTTTTGAAAGTGCGTCTTCGGACGCATTTTTTATTTCATCAATACTTTTAAATTCTGTCAAAAGCTTTTGCGCAACTTTTTCACCAATTCCCTTTATCTCTGTAAGTTCGGTGTGAAATGTTCGCTTGCTTCTTCTTTCCCTGTGAAATGTTATTGCAAAACGGTGTGCTTCATCTCTCACATGCTGAAGTAATTTTAGGCTTGATGATGTTTTGGGAATTGACTGTGCTTCCGATTCATCCGGAAGAAACACTTCTTCCAATCTTTTTGCAAGCCCGATAATCTGGTAATTTTTTAATCCAAGTTCATCTAAAACTTCGATTGCACTGCTAAGCTGGCCTTTCCCGCCGTCAACCATGATTAGATCAGGATGTGGTAAATTTTCACTTATCACTTTGCTGTATCTTCTGAAAATAATTTCCCTCATGCTTGCAAAATCATCAGGTCCTTCAACGGTCTGGATTATAAATTTTCTGTATAAACTTTTCTTCGGTTTTCCATCAACAAAAACTACCATACTTGCAACTGCGTCGCTTCCCTGGAGATTACTGTTATCAAAACACTCGATTATTCTTGGTAAAGATTTCAATCGTAGATCGCGCTGCAATGCAGAAAGTGCGTAAGGAACATTGCCTTCTTTCTTCATTTTCTGAAGCTGAATTTCTTTCAATGCAAGAATTGCGTTTTGCTTGCACATCATTAATAAAGACTTCGTTTCACTTTGCCTTTGCGGAATTGTAAAATGACATTTGTAATTCGCTTTTGTGTTTAACCATTCCAGCAGTGATTCCGCTTCATCAGGTTCATTCTCCAAAACAATTTCTTTTGGTACTTCAACAAATTCGCCGTAATAAAACTTTATAATTGCGG
>DAIEQP010000403.1 GCA_027347805.1 Ignavibacteria bacterium
TATGATTCATATTACAGCAATGCTAACTATGTGTTTGAAAAAAGTTCGAACATACTTATAGGATATACTTATTCACTTTAATGTTTGAGATAAACAAGGAAAAATAAAATGGAATTAAAAAACAAAGTTGCGTTAGTAACAGGAGGCGCCCGAGATATTGGAAGAGCGGTTTCAATTACCTTAGCAAAAGCAGGTGCTTCTGTTATCATTAACTATTATGATAATGAAGATCAGGCAAAAGAAACTTTACAGATGATTAATGATTTTGGAGGCAAAGGAATTATTGTTCAAGGCGATATGACTAAATGGGAATCGGTTCAAAATTTAGTTAATAAAAGTGTAGATGCTTATGGTAAAATTGATGTGCTTGTAAATGTTGCCGGCGGATTAATGGGAAGACACTTAATACATGAAATGGATGAAAGTTTCTGGGATGTAGTAATGGATGTAAACTTGAAAAGTGTTTTTCTCGTTTGCAAAGCTGTTATTCCTAACATGAATAACGACGGTGCTATAGTAAATTTCACTTCGCAAGCTGCTAGAGACGGCGGCGGTTTTGGTGCAATTGCATATGCATCTGCAAAGGGAGGTGTTTTAACTTTTACTCATGGCCTTGCTAAGGAATTGGGTCCCAAGAAAATTAGAGTTAATGCGGTTTCACCTGGAATGATCAATACAACATTCCACAATACTTTTACGAAACCGGATGTTCGTCAGAAAGTTGCAGCCTCTACTCCGCTTGGCAGAGAAGGTGAAGCACATGAAGTTGCAGAACTTGTATTGTTTCTTGCTTCAGAATCATCATCATTTGTTAATGGCGCTGCTGTAGAAATTAACGGCGGTACTTATTTCGTATAATAATGTTTTTGACACCAAACGAAAAGATGACTCTAATAAACTCTCCCAATTAATTATGAAAAATATTTTTTTATTAATAATTGCTGCATCAATTTGTTTCGCTCAAAGCCATCCAAATATTATGCTAACAAAAAAAGAAGTAAGGATAATTAGGCGAGACTTAGAAAAATATCCGTTGTTTATTAAAACATATTCAAAAGTAAAACAACAAATTGACGAAGCAATAAAACAACCAATCGAGGTTCCAGTTCCCATAGATGCCGCAGGTAATACACACGAAAGACATAAGCAAAATGCAATTAATATGCAGCAAGCCGGTATGCTGTATCAAATTACTCAAGATGAAAAGTATGCAAAATATGTTAGAGATCTTTTTCTTTTGTATGCAGATCTTTATCCTACACTAAAAAAACATCCGGCTGCAACTTCAAATTCTCCAGGTAGACTTTTCTGGCAGTCTCTTAATGAATATGTCTGGGCAGTAAATACTACACAGGCTTATGATTGCATTTATGAATATTTAAATGCTACAGAAAGAAAAAAGATTGAAGAAAATATTTTTAGAATCATGGCGGAATTCTTTTCAGTAGAACATGCAAAGATTCTTGATTTAATTCACAATCATGGTACATGGAGCTGTGCAGCGGTTGGAATGATTGGTATGGCTCTTAATGATAAAGACTTGATTGAGAAATCACTATATGGAACAAAGAAAGATAAAAAGGGAGGATTTCTAAAACAGCTGGAAACCCTTTTCTCACCTGACGGTTTTTATACAGAAGGGAATTATTATGCTCGCTATGCACTAATGCCATTCTATGCTTATGCTAACGCTCTTAATAATCATATGCCAGAATTAAAAATATTTAATTATCACGATTCAATTCTTAAAAAAGGTTTATACACAGCATTGCAAATGACATATGTTAATGGAGAATTCATTCCAATTAACGACGCTGCAAAAGGAAAAGATTATTTATCACCGGAAATGATTTCTACAATTGATATAGCTTATAATCAGTATGGAAAAGATGATACTTTATTAGGCATTGCCGATAAACAAAAATCAGTTGTTCTTGGTGAAGCGGGATTGTTGGTGGCTCAATCATTATCACAGAAAAAAGAATTCCCAAAATTCAAATATATAAGTGCTGAATATTCGGATGGTGCAAAAGGAAACGAAGGAGGGGTTGGTGTTCTACGTTTTGGAAAACCAGAAGATCAGTCACTTGTTTTGATGAAGTATACAGGGCATGGCTTATCGCATGGACATTACGATAAACTTTCGATGCTTTATTATGATAACGGACTTGAAGTATTGCAGGATTATGGTTTTGCCCGCTTTGTTAATATAGAACCGAAATATGGTGGAAGATATCTGCCTGAAAATAAATCTTTTGCAATGCAGACTGTTGCGCATAATACTGTTACAGTTGACGAAAAATCCGACTTTGATGGAAAAGAAAGTGTTAGTGAAAAATATCATTCCAACAAACATTTTTTCGATTGTAAGAATTCTGATTTTCAAATTATGAGTGCAAAAGATACAAACGCTTATAAGGGAGTTAAGATGCAGCGTACTGTTGCATTATTAAATGATAAGCTTTTTGTGCAGCCATTAGTGATAGATATTTTCAAAGTAAACTCAAATGAAGAACATCAATACGATATGCCTTATTATTATATGGGGCATTTCCTGAAAACGAACATAAATTATACACCATACACAATAGAAAAAAAGATTTTGAACAAGAACAATGGTTATCAGCATCTGTGGCTTGAAGCTGAAGGGAAAGGTAATGATGATGGAATATTCCATTTCTCCTGGATGATGCCAAAACGATATTATACTCTTACATGCAGTGCTGATTCAAATACTAAAATATTATTTACAAGAATTGGCGGAAGCGATCCTAACTTCAATCTTAGAAATGAACCGGCGGTGATGTTCAGGTATAAAGGAAAATCGAATGTGTTTGCAAATGTAATTGAACCCCACGGCAGTTTCGATCTTGTTACTGAAAATTCAATCGACTCCGAAGGGAAAATTAAATCTGTAAAAGTAATTGGATCAAATGATGAAGCAACAGTGATCGAAATAAATACGAATAAAAATGTTGGCTGGATTTTAATGATTACAAATCAGGAATCATCAAATAATTCAAAACATTCAATAGAATTTTCAAATAAAAAATTTGAGTGGACGGGAAATTACAGTCTGATAAAATCAAATTAAGAGAGGGATAATAATGGAAAGTTTACAATCAATGGCAGGATATATTTATAACTCCGATATACCATGGGAAAATGTTGCTGAGGGCGTTAAAAGAAAAATAATGGGATATAACAAAGATTTGATGCTTGTTCTGGTAGAGTTTAAACAGGGTGCTGTTGGTTACATTCATAAACATTATCATTCTCAGGTTTCCTACCTGATTAAAGGTTCTTTCGAAGTAACAATTGGTTCTGAGAAGAAAATTCAAAAAGCTGGGGATGTCTATTTCTTAGAACCGAATATTGAACATGGAGTTGTTGCATTAGAAGACAGCGCTTTAATTGATGTTTTCTCTCCTCATAGAGAAGATTTCATAAAAAAATAAAAAAGCTAAAAGTATGCGGAGTAAAAATTGAAAAAGATAAAAGGTTTGCGCTGGTGGATTATAGGGTTGATTGCATTAGTAACAATTATAAATTATATAGATAGAAACGCACTAGCTATAATGTGGCCTTCAATTTCAAAAGATCTTGGATTATCAAAAGATGATTACAAATGGATTGTTGTTGTTTTTATGTTGTCTTATGCAGTAAGTCAAAGTGTTTCGGGAAAAATTTATGATAAAATTGGTACAAGATTAGGATTTGTATTCTCAATAATTATTTGGTCTCTCTCATCTGGATTGCATGGACTTTCGAACTCACTTACTTCATTTGGTGCACTTCGTGCAACTTTGGGTTTTGGTGAAGCGGGTAATTGGCCAGGCGCTACAAAATCAAATGCGGAATGGCATCCTGTAAAAGAGCGTGCACTTGCACAGGGAATTTTTAATGCGGGCGCTGCAATTGGAGGAATTATTTCACCTTTGCTTATCGCATATCTTTATACAAACTTTGGTTGGAGAAATACATTTCCGGTTATAGCAACATTTAGTTTATTATGGCTTATTCCCTGGTTGTTAATTAATAAAGGTTTACCTAAAACTCATCCATGGCTGAATGATGAAGAAAGAAATTATATTCTGAGCAGTCAGACTGTGTCAAATAATTCTAAACCAGAAAGAGTAATCAAGTGGCGTGAATTATTAAGCTATAAAAAATCATATTCAGTTATTGTTTCAAGATTCTTTCTTGATCCAATCTGGTGGATGTTTGTAAGCTGGCTTCCAATTTACCTTTTTGAAAAATTCAATTTCGATATAAAGCAGATAGGCTACTTTGCATGGGTACCTTTTGTTGGAGCTGCAATTGGAAGTCTGGGAGGCGGATGGGCATCTGGATTTTTGATTAAAAAAGGATGGACAGTTAATAAGGCACGAAAGTCAGTCATTCTTTTAGGAAATATAATTTGTCTTCCGGCATTAATTTTAACAGCTTACGCAAGCACTCCACTTTCTGCTGTTCTCCTTATAGCTGTTATTTTGTTCGGCTTTCAAGTGTCAATAAACAACATTCAAACATTGCCAAGCGATTATCTTACCGGTAAATCTGTTGGCTCTTTAGCCGGACTGGGTGGAATGGCTGCAGCATTGGGTGTTGTAATATCTATGTTGCTTGTCCCTGAATTAACAAAAGTAAGCTGGGCGCCTTTCTTTATAATGGGTGCTTTGCTTGTTCCTCTTGGTTTATTTTCTGTTTACTTCTTTAGCGGCAATATTGAAAGGATTCAAATTAAAGAAGATTGATAACAAGAATTAATATGAAAAAAATATTTGCTGTTTTACTAGCCGTTTCTGCTGTCGTTTGTGCTGAAGTAAGACTTCCTAAAATATTCGGAAGTAATATGGTGCTTCAGCAAAAATCTATTATAAAAATTTGGGGTTACGCTGATCCTGGTGAAAAAGTTAAAGTGAAAATTGCTGATAGATTTTCGGAATGCAACGCTAATAATAATGGTAAATGGATTGCGGAAATTTCTGAATTGAAAGCCGGCGGGCCGTATGATCTTATCGTTGAAGGCAAGAATAAAATTGTTTTTTCAAATGTAATGATTGGCGAAGTGTGGCTTTGTTCCGGTCAGTCTAACATGGAATTTCAATTAAAAAAATGCAGTAACGCCGATGAAGAAATTTCAAAAGCAGATTACCCTTTTATAAGAATATTTAATGTAAAACATAAAGTTGCAGATTTTCCGCAGGAAGATGTTGAGGGAGAATGGCAATTATGTAAGCCTGATAAAATTGGAGAATTTTCAGGTGCTGCATTCTTCTTTGGAATAAAAATATTTAACGAACTGAATGTTCCTGTTGGATTAGTTCAATCGACCTGGGGAGGCACACCTGCAGAGGCTTGGACTTCAAAACAAATTTTAGAATCCGATAAAGATTTTGTTCCCATTCTTACAAGATGGAATAAGCAGATGGAAGATTATCCTTCCAAACTGGAAGAGTTTAATAAGGATGGAAAAGCTTTGATTGAGTCCTGGAAAATAGATAGTATTAATGCGGTAGGAAAAGGCATGGCTCCGCCTAGAAAACCTGCAAAACCAGAAGGACCAGGAACAAGAAATCAACCGAGCGGATTATTCAATGGAATGATTTATCCTTTAGCTCCATTTTCTTTCCGGGGAGTAATTTGGTATCAGGGAGAAGCAAATGCATCAAGAGCTTATCAATACAGAAAATTATTCCCTGCAATGATTGTTAACTGGAGAAATCTGTGGGGAAGAGAAAATTTTCCATTTTATTATGTTCAGCTTCCCAATTTGTTAAGAGAACCCGAACCATCAAAAAGCGGCTGGGCAGAGCTTAGAGAATCTCAACTGAAAACTCTTTCACTTAATAACACAGGAATGGCTGTAACAATTGATATTGGCGATTCAACAAATCTTCATCCAGCAAATAAGAAAGATGTCGGGCTTCGACTTGCATTGCTAGCACTAAATAATGATTATGGTAAAACAGGCGTTGTTTGTTCGGGTCCAATCTTCAAATCATTTAGGATTGCAAAAAACAAAATTGTAATAACATTTAATCATACAGCTGATGGGCTTAATTCGAAAGATGGTAAAAAACTTCGAGGCTTTAAAATATGCGGTGAAGATAAAATTTTTGTGAATGCTGAAGCAAAAATAATCGATAATGAAGTTATTGTTTGGTCCGATCATATTTTAAACCCGGTAGCAGTTAGATACGCCTGGGCTGATAATCCGCAGTGCGGTTTATATAACAGCGCAATGCTTCCCGCTTCTCCATTTAGAACAGATGATTGGCCGGTGGTTACATTTGATAAAAGGTGAAATAATGTTTGTTAAAAAAATGATTTTGATTTTTCTGATATCATTAAACCTTATTAGTGCCAATGGATATTTGGTCAAAAGTGCTGATGAGTTCAAAACAATATTGAAAAAAGTTGTGCCTGGCGATGTTGTTGTTTTAGCTAACGGAGAGTGGAATAATTCTGATTTATTATTTGAGGCAAAAGGAACAAAAGATAATCCAATAACACTTCGCTCAGAAACTCCCGGCAAAGTTATATTTACCGGTTCATCAACTTTGAGAATAGCCGGTGAATATTTAATTGTTGATGGCCTCTATTTTACAAAAGGTTTTGTTGAGGGCAAAGATGTAATTGAATTCAGGAAAGACTCTAAAATTGCAAGTTCTAATTGCCGTTTGACTAACACTGCAATTGTTGATTACAGCCCTGCTGATGATAAGTTATTGAACAAATGGGTCTCTCTTTACGGAACAAATAATAGAGTAGATCATTGTTACTTCAAAAATAAAAGTAACGAAGGCTGCCTGCTGGTTGTTTGGCTTTCAAACACACCTAATTATCACCTAATAGATTCAAATTATTTTGCATTTCGTCCGGATCTCGGAAGAAACGGTGCCGAAATAATAAGAATAGGAACTAGTGATTGGTCAATGTACTCCAGCCGGACAATTGTTGAGCATAATTACTTTGAACAGTGCAACGGTGAAGTAGAAATAATTTCAAATAAATCATTGAACAATATATACCGTTATAATACTTTTTTTGAATGTAGAGGAACACTCACTCTTCGACACGGAAACTATTGTGATGTATATGGAAATTTTTTCTTTGGCAATAAAGTTAAAGGAACAGGCGGTATTCGTATAATAGGCGAGGGACACAAAGTATATAACAATTATTTTCAAGATTTGGAGGGGACAGGTACATACGCTGCATTATCAATTATGAACGGTGTACCTAACTCGCCGGCTAATAGATACTTCCAGGTAAAAGATGCGGTGGTTGCATACAATACATTTGTTAATAATAAACATAACATCGAAATAGGAGTGGGAAAGGATGATGAGTTATCTCTTCCGCCGATTAATTCAACAATTGCAAATAACATTTTTTATTCAACAAAAGGAACATTGGTTACGCTGAATGATGTTCCGAAAAATTTTAAATGGGAAGGAAATATTTTGTTTGGCTCGGAACTTGGAATAGAAAAATCAGAGAATGATATTGTTCTTGATCCTATGATGAAATTTCAGTCCGGTATTTATCGCCCCAATTGTGTGGAAGAATTAGTAAGTAAATCGCAGCAAACATACAATTATATTGTTGACGATATTGACGGGCAGTCAAGAATACAAAATAAAACCCCAGGATGTGATCAAATATCTCAGGAAAATATTACTCGTAAACCAATGGATAAAAATAACACTGGTCCAAACTGGATGAGAAATTAGGAGAAATCTAATGGATGTAAGCTCAATTCGGAAAAGAATTTTAGTAACTCTATTTATTCTAAGTAATGTTTCTTTGTTGTTTTCGCAACAAAATATAAAACGGGTTTCTAGTGCTGATGAATTACTGTCTTCACTAAAATATTTAAAGAAGGCGGATATTGTTGAGTTAATGCCGGGAGAATATGACCTTAAATCAAATGTTCAAATTCAGGCTGTCGCTGATAAAGACAATCCGATAATTATAAAAGCTAAGGAATACGGAACTGTTAAAATTATTGGCAACTCTTCTTTTTGCTTCAAGAATTCTTCTTTTGTTACTCTCGAAGGTTTGGAATTTATTTCTAATAATAGTCCTGCTGTAGAATTACTGGGTTGTAATAATGTTCGAATTACAAATAACGTATTTCATTTACATGAGAATCAAAAAATATCCTGGCTGATTATTTCTGATGAAGAAGGCGCAGTTAAAAATACCAGCCATCACAATAGGGTTGATCATAATCTCTTTGAGAATAAAAGATTGCTCGGTAATTTTATCACAATTGAAGGAACAATGGCTCCTGAGTTCCAAATTTCTCAGCACGATTTAATTGATAACAATTACTTTAGAAATATTGGTCCGCGAGTTGAAAATGTTTTGGAAGCAATCCGTGTCGGCTCAAGCTATGTTTCACTTTCAAGCGGGTTCACTGTAATTGAAAATAATTTGTTCGAAAAGTGTGATGGCGACCCGGAAGTTGTTTCAATAAAATCATCAGACGATACAGTTCGCTATAACACATTTCGCGAATGCCTTGGTGTTTTATCGCTTCGACATGGAAACAGAAGTACAGTCGATGGTAATTACTTTTTGGGAAATGGAAGAACCGGTGAATTTCTAGACAGCACAAATAAACGTTGGAAGCTGGGAACGGGTGGTGTTCGTTTTTGCGGGGACAACATGAAGATAATCAATAATTATTTTGAAGGTTTAACCGGAATTAACTGGGATGCTTCTCTTGCATTGACAAATGGTGATGCTGACTATGGAATGGGTTTGCCATTAACTAAACATTACCGCTCCCGTTACATACTAGTTGCATTCAATACTTTTGTGAATAATAAGAGCAATGTTGAAATTGGTTACGATGGTGGTGGATTTCAAAACAATTGGTGGAAATTACCTCCGAGTGAAGTTACAATCGCAAACAATATTGTTGTGGGAGAAGAAGGAAAATTAATTGATATGATCACAAAGCCGCTCAATTCTCTGATAATTGGCAATTATTTATTCCCACAAAAAAAAGCAGTCGTTGGAATAAATTTTTCCAGTGAAGAAGTTAAAGTTATTGATCCGATGTTCGAAAAATCTGGTGACTTATTGCGGCTTAGTAAAAACAGCCCGATTAGAAAGAAATCAGTTGGAAAATTTCCTGTGGTAAGTAAAGATATTGATGGACAATTTAGAAGTGAAAAAACAGATCCGGGCTGCGATGAATTAAGCGGCGTACAAAAAATAAATAAACCATTAAATAAAGATGATGTAGGACCAAGCTGGTATAAAAATAAATAATGAAAATAAATACCAAGATAATATTGTTTTTGTTCTGCATTTGTTTTTCAAATTATTATGGTTCCGAATATTTTGTAGTCAACAGCACAGAATTAGCTTCGGCAATTGCAAAGGGAAAACCAGGCGATATAATTGTAATGAAAAACGGAATTTGGAATAACCTGACTATCAATTTTCAGAATAACGGATCAAAAGGGAACCCAATTATTTTAAAAGCTGAACAATCTGGGCAGGTTATACTAAGCGGAAAATCAAATTTGAGAATAGCCGGAAATTATTTAGTGGTTGACGGATTGGTTTTCAAAAATGGCTATTCAAGTTCTGGACTGGCAGTTGTTGAATTTAAATCATCAAGTGGTCTTGAGAGCAATTATAGCCGGTTAACAAACACAAGCATTATCGATTACAATCCCACTGACACTCAAACAGATTATAAATGGATTTCTCTTTATGGAACTTATAATAGAGTAGATCATTGTTATTTAAAAGGTAAAAACCATTTGGGAACTACACTTGTAGTTTGGTTATCCAGCAAGCCAAACTATCATTTAATTGATTCAAATTATTTTGCCTATCGCCCTGTGTTTCCGGAAAACGGAGCGGAAACAATTCGTGTCGGTACAAGTGATTGGTCAATGTATGATTCATTTACTACAGTCGAATATAATTACTTTGAACAATGCAACGGTGAAACGGAAATAATTTCAAGCAAATCATGCGGAAATATTTATAGATATAATACATTTAAAGACTGCCAGGGTATTTTAACACTTCGTCATGGAAATAGATGCACTGTTGAAGGAAATTTCTTTTTCTGCGGCAGAAAAACAGATTCTGGCGGCATCAGAATTATTGGTGAAGATCATAAAGTCATTAATAACTATGTTGAAGATTCATATGGAACCAGTTTCAAATGCGGTATAACAATTATGAATGGTGTTCCCAATTCACCATTAAACAGATATTTCCAGGTGAAGCGTGCAATTGTTGCAAATAATTCAATTGTAAATTCGAGAGTATCAATAAATATTGGTGCCGGGAAAGATTCTGAGCTTACATTACCTCCGCTTGACTGCACAATCGCAAATAATATTTTTTATTCAACCCAATCACCGCTTGTTACCTTTACAGATACGCCTATCAATATGAATTGGAGCGGGAATATTTTTTATGGTGCTTCAGTAGGTATGAATTTACCAGCTGACAATTATAATACTGATCCTAAATTGATAAAGTCTGCAGATAATTTGTTTAGAATAACTTCAAATAGTCCGGCTATCAATTCATCAAATGCAAATTACAATTTTGTTGAAAAAGATTTTGACGGGCAGCTTAGGGCCAACGGAAATGATATTGGTGCTGATGAATTCTCAAATGATCCAATAAAAATTAAACCGATGGGATCATCAGATACTGGTCCGGCATATATGCACACAACAACAGAAATTAAAAGTAGCAGATTTGAAATTCCCGCTAATGTTCTGCTATTTCAGAATTACCCGAATCCTTTTAATCCG
>DAIEQP010000413.1 GCA_027347805.1 Ignavibacteria bacterium
AGGTGTGAAATTATAATAGAGGTCATCGAGAAAGTTTTTCATTATATGAATTCCGCGCCCACTGTCTTTAAGAATATTTTCTGGTTTAGTGGGATCAGGTACACCTTGTAAATCGAAACCAGCACCTTGATCTTTTAACGAAACACACAATTTGTTTTCATTTATCGTAATTGTTATAGAAACAGTTTTTGATTTATCATATTTATTTCCATGCTTCATACAATTAGAAATTGCTTCGGAGAAGGAGAGCGCAAGGCTGTTTATTTTTGTTTCATCCAAATTAATGTCACGGGCAATCTTAATAATATATTCTTCTAGTTCAGGAAGAATATCTGGATCACTCGGAACCACTCTGGTAAAAGTTTTTTCAGCCACTTTAACTCTCATATATCTTTCCAACTAAAATAAAACTAACAGGTCGATATGTGCAAATTAGTTTGACTAAATCCTGCTTATAAATTATAACTAAGCTTAAAGTTCAAATTTCCCATTTCGCGGTGTGTATTATCTTCGGTAACAATGAATTCGTACCAGCTCATTAATCTGATCGAAATACGGTCTGCTACCAGATATGTAATCTCAGCAAGCGGTCCGATACTCTCATATAGAGATACTTTATTTTTATTTAATCCGTTTTTGTAATCATAAGTGGAAAGTGAAAAATATCTGGCGCCAATGCCTAAGACAAATCCTAGATAATTATAAGTGAATTTAGGATCAGTATAAATTTCCTGCAGATATCTTAAGGGTTTGCTTGTAAATTCTGACCATTTAAAATCTCCCTGTTCCGAAAGCTTAATGTAACCATTCAGCAGAAAATTAATAGATGAATTGATTTTATACTGTGATGAATCTCTGAATGCAAATTGTCGAAATGAGTAACTCCTGTAATTGGGATTCAAATCTTCATATTTGAATACTGTATAATTTGCCGAGACTTCAGCTGAATTTGTTGAGGTCAAATTACCTGAAGAGAAGGCTCCACCTGAACTAAGTTTTAAAGTTCTTTTTATATTATTGTTTGCACTTCTTTCAGCATACAAATAAACAATTTTATTTAAGCTTCCTTCCAGATTAACAAATATTCTGAGAAAAGAATTGTACTGGTGCTCATATAAAATTCTTCCAATCGAGAGAAGTTCGTCTCTATCGTCAAAATTTTCTTTGCTTGGTGTATCGTATTTAAGTTTACGCTGAAAAAAGTCAAGTGTAATTCTATCATTATTTGTAATTTCAAATCTTCCTGTAAAAGCAAGATTACCAAGTATTGCTGTATTATTTTTTTGTTCCTCCATTCGATTCCGTTCGTTGAAAATAATTTCCGATAAACCTTCATACTTGACGGGTTGATATTTTTCATCTTTTTCAGAAAATGAAAAGCGAAGAGATAGATCCATTGATTGAGTTGAATATTGAAGCACAGAACCAAATTCCAATTTAAACTCTTCAATCTTTGTATCGTAATTAGAATTTGCCGCATTTGATAGCGAAATATATTTTGTTGAACGGTCAATTCCCCGCCAGCCGACCCGTCCCTGAACATCAAAAGAAAAGGGGGATGAAACTGGTAAAAGTTTTATTCTGTCCTGAACAAAATAATTTGTTTCAATTCTGCTCTGAATATTATTATCTATTTGGAATTCCGATGCAGTTAATTGATCAGCCACAAAATAAAAATCCCTTCTCTGCTGTGAATAATAACCGGTAATAATGTTTGAAAAATTATCCTCAATATTATTTTTCATATCAATGCTTATTACCTGCAGAGTGTTTTTACGCGGTTGAATGTTTTCGTTCTGGAACTTCATAAAAGAATTTACTTCAAAGTCACCCAGGTCATATTTATCAATATTAGCCTCAGCGCCGTATATAATTCCTTTATCGCTTTCACCTATCTGGTTGTTTTCTTCGTACCCGGCAAATGGGGTTATCTGGATTTTGGAATCCGGGTTGAACCGTAAATAAAATGAAGAAGTAATTAAGGAAGCTTTATTAAGGCCAATGTTTCTATCATCAGAAAAAATATTATTGTTGATATGAATACCGGCTTTTAATTGTTCAGTAAAACTATATTGACCCAGTGCCCATAAGTATTGCTCATCTTTAATATTTTTTGTTGCAGTTGAGATAATTGTGGAAATAAAATTTTCCTTTACTCCTATAAAATAATTTTGTGAGGAGATAAAATATTTAGCTAATGTATTAAAGTTATAGGTGTTTAATTGTTTGTCTAAGGAATTAATAAGAATTTTATCATTGTAACCGCTTACGGAAAAAACCAGGCTGTCTCTTCCGACTTGGGAGAATAGAATTGTACTCAATAATATTATGATGGAAAATATCTTCTTTATCATCAAAGGTTTAATCAAGTATTTGAGTTAACCCGCGAGCAGGAATAATTATATTTTTAATTCCAATCTTTTCCAAGTTTTGTTTATATATTTTTTGTTGTTCCGGCTCACCATGCACTAAAAATGTTTTCTTTATACCATGTTTGTGCAGTTCTTTTGTGAAATTCAATAATTCATCGCAATCTGCATGTGCGCTAAAAGAATCCAACCGTATCACTTCAGATTTTACTTCGTAAGGTTCCCCTAAAATTTTTACATTCTTTTCACCATCAATCAGTTTTCTTCCAAGTGTATTTTCAGCGCAATAACCCACCATAAGAATAACGTTATTAGCATTAGAAATATTGTTTGCGAGATGATGTAATATTCTTCCAGTTTCTGCCATTCCTGAACTTGAGATTATTATGCAGGGTCCGTTGACATCGTTTAATCGTTTTGATTCTTCAAGGTCTTTAATATATGTAAGCTGGTTAAAACCAAACGGATCTTCATGTTTTCTTATAAATTCGTTTGCTTCATTATCAAAGCATTCCGGATGCAGTCTGAAAACTTCAGTAGCATTTACTGCTAACGGGCTGTCAACATACACAGGAATTCTTTTTGCCTGCCCCCGCTCAAAGATCCTGTGAAGTGCATATACAATTTCCTGGGTCCTTCCTACACTGAAAGCGGGAATAATAATTTTCGATTTTTTTATAAAAGAAGAATTTAAGATTTCTGCCAATTGTTCTTCAGAGTTTTCCGGATTATCATGATTCTTGCCGCCGTATGTACTTTCGCTTATCCAGTAGTCAACAGGAGGAATCATTTCAGGATCGCGAAGCACTGGTAACTTTGGTCTTCCTAGGTCACCTGAAAATCCAATCCTGGTTTCTTTTTCATTCTCTTTAATTGTCAAGTATACAAGAGAAGAACCTAGAATATGTCCGGCGTCATAAAATGTAACTGTAATATTATTAGTAATTGAATATTTCTGATGATAATTTAACCCAACAAATTTTTCCAATGTATTAACTGCATCGCGCTGAACATAAAGAGGTTCAAATAAATTTTTACCCTCTTTCTTTCTTCTTTTATTTACGAATTCAACATCCTTTTCCTGGATATGGGCACTATCCTGAAGCATAATTGTGCATAAGTCTCTTGTTGCAAAAGTGGAATAAATTTTTCCTTCAAATCCATTTTTAACTAATGTGGGTAAATTTCCGGCGTGATCAATATGCGCGTGCGATAGTATTACAAAATCAATTTCAGATGGATTGAATTGATCAAATGTTCTATTGATTTCAAATGCCTCTTTTCGTTTTCCCTGGAATAAACCGCAATCAAGTAGAAATGTTGAAGAAGCGGTTTTTATTAAATGCATCGATCCTGTAACAGTTTGTGCGGCTCCTATAAATTTTATTTCCATAACATCCGTTGTATGATGATTGAATACTTGAGTTTCAATGAGAAGATTTCTGATCAGATACTAATGATTTTATAATTTTTATAACCAAAATAAATTTCTTTAACAGCTGTTTTTATAATCGTGGCAATAGGGACAGCTAATAACATGCCCAATAATCCTAGAGTCTCGCTTCCAATTAGAATAAGAACTATAATAATTAAAGGATGCATATCTGTACTTTTTGCAAAAATGTTCGGTTGAATAAATCCATTATCAAATGAGTAAATGAGTAAAAATAAAATTATAACATTTGGCAGCATTGAAAAATCTCCAAACTGCATCACTGCTATCAGGATTGCTGGTAACCCTCCAATCACAGGGCCAAAGTAGGGAATTAAATGTCCGATGCCTGCAATAAATCCTATCGAAACAGCATTGTTAATACCCAATATTCCTAAACCTGTTCCTGCAAGAATTCCAACAATAGTTGCATCTAAAATCCAGCCGCGAACATACCGGCTAAGTTGATATGAAATTTTAGCGATCACATTATAAGCAAATTCAAAATATCTGTTTGGCATAATATTGATTATGCCACGCATCAATCTCTGATTGTCCTTGAGTAAAAAGAAAGTCATGAATGGAACAACGACAAGTACTGTTATAAAAGAAAATAAATTCAGAATGATGCCGCTTAAATTATTTATTGAACCAAGTATAATGTTGTTGAGTATGGATGTTACTTTCTGAGAAATATTAATTGAATTTAAAAACGGGAATTTTGATTTAAGTGTTAATTCAAATTGACCAAGAGTATCGCTGATATTTTTCTCAGTTAGTGCAGTTGCTATCTGGTTAAGTTGGTTTAGTAAACGGGGAAGCAAGATTGAAATTATCGAAAAAAGGAAAAGTATTGTAAAAATAAATACAAGCAATACTGCAATTACTCTGGGAATTTTTTGTTTTTCAATAAAATCTACAACAGGGTTAAAAATCATCGCAATTAAAATTGAAACAGCCAGTAATGCGATTGTATTTGAAAAAAGATAACCGCACATCACGATTATCAAAAAGAACAATCCATAACTCAAAATTGTCTTTGTACGTATAATTCCGTGTTCAGTCAATTTATTGTCCAAATTCCTTAATAAAATATTCCGAAATAATTGCTCAAATTCAATTATATAATTCTGATACCGGAAATCATAAGAAAATGAATTTTATCTATATTTACACAAAGATTTTTAACAATTATGGAATTATTATGGCAGAGATTTTATTACTGAAACAAATTAGGGAAAAAGCATCGCAAGCAAAAAGAACAATTGTATTGCCGGAATCGCATGACGAACGCGTGCTCAAAGCTGCAGCAGTATTAACAAAAGAAAAAGTTGCTTCTGTTATTACAATTGGAAATGAAGAAAAAGTCCGCTCTGATGCATCAAAACTTGGTGTTGATTTGCAGGGGATCAGAATTATTGACCCGGATAAATCTGATAAGCTAAGTGACTTTACTAATATTTTCTACAACCAGAGAAAACACAAGGGTGTTACAATCGAGCAGGCAAGAGAAACTGTTCGCAGGGATATCTTCTTTGCAGGAATGATGCTTCGCGAAGGCCTGGCACATGCAAGTGTTTCCGGTTCTTTTGCCACTACCGCTGATGTAACCCGCGCGGGAATTTTTTGTGTTGGATTGGCTCAAGGGATTTCAATTCTTTCAAGTTTCTTTTTGATGGCTTATCCTGACAGGGCTTACAGCTTTGCTGATTGTGCTGTAAATCCTAACCCGGATGCCAGCCAATTAGCCGATATTGCGATTTCTACTGCTGACAATCATAAAAAATTAACAGGAGATGAAGCATACATTGCGATGTTATCATTTTCTACGAAGGGAAGCGCTGAACATGAATTGATTGATAAAGTAAGACAGGCAACAGCATTTGTAAAAGAGAGAAGACCTGATTTAAAAGTTGATGGTGAACTTCAATTTGATGCTGCAATTGTTGAAGGCGTTGGAAAGAAAAAAGCACCCGGTAGCGATGTAGCCGGCCGTGCTAATGTTTTGGTATTTCCTGATTTAAATGCAGGTAACATTGGTTATAAAATTGCTCAACGTCTTGGCGGAGCCGAGGCAATTGGACCTGTGAACCAAGGATTGAAAAAACCTTTCTTCGATTTAAGTCGCGGCTGCAGTGTTGATGATATAGTAAATACATCTGCAATTGCTTGCTTGATGGCAGAATAATTCTACATTACTTTAGGTCTTTTCAAAAGTTATAAAAATATTATTGCTTTTGGAAAGACCTCTTTTTTGAACTAATCTTTTTTCCCTTTCGTTTTAAAAAATAAAGAAAGGGAAGCGCATGTCATTCAATAGACTCCTCAGATTATTTACAAGTATTTCTTTGATTGCAATATCGACTGTATCAGCTTTTTTCAAACCAATAGATAACTCAAATTTATCAGATAATATTCGGGACATTTCCGTTAAAAGTATGGAAGGGAAACAAATCAAACTTTCCGAATTTAAAGGTAAAGTATTATTGATTGTTAATGTTGCCAGCAAGTGCGGAAACACACCTCAATATGCCGGTCTTGAAAAAATTTATGAAAAGTACAAATCAAAAGGATTTGAAATTCTTGCTTTCCCATGCAACGATTTTGGCGGACAGGAACCTGGCACTAATGAAGAAATCAAAGAATTCTGTTCTGCAACTTACAATGTTTCTTTTCCTTTATTTGATAAAGTAAAAGTACTAGGAAAAGAAAAAGCTCCTATATACCAAAGATTAACAAATAATAGTGTAACTGCTAATGGTGATGTTAAATGGAATTTTGAGAAGTTTTTAATCGATCGAAATGGAAATATAGTTGCTCGGTTTGGAAATAAGGTTAAACCCGAAAGCGAAGAAATAATCCAATCGATAGAAAAAGAATTAAGTAAGTAAAAAAAAGCCCCTTTTGCAGGGGCTCTTTCTAATTTTCTTGTACTTCGATTATTTCGTTCTCTGTTTTCTTGATAGGTGGTCTTTCAAACAATATTGTCATCTTTTTGTACCAGGAAGCTAAATCTTCTGAAACCTGGTCCCATGTAAATCTCCATCCCCAATTGCCTCCAAGTCTTCCAGGGAAATTCATTCTAGCTTCATTGTCAAGATGCAATATGTCCTGCATTGGTATAACACAAATATTTGCAACAGATGAATATGCAGCTCTTATCAATTCATAAGTCATGTTATCGCCATAATAATTAAAATAGTTCTGAGTCCATTCATATACACCGGATTTTTTTTCTATTTCCGATTTTAAGAATCCTGCTGTTGTTTCGTTATCGTGCGAACCAGTATGAACCACACAATTTGGAATATGGTTATGCGGAAGAAATTTCTTTTCACCATTTTCACCCAAACCAAACTGTAGAATTTTTATACCGGGGAAACCAAAATCGTCTCTTAATTTTTCTACTGAATCAGTAATCACTCCTAAATCTTCAGCAATGATTGGAAGTTTACCAAGCGAATTTTTTATTGAGTTGAAAAGTTTGTGACCAGGAGCTTTAACCCATCTTCCTTTTATTGCTGTTTCTTCACCGCCGGGAATTTCCCAGTATGCATCAAAACCGCGGAAGTGATCAATTCTAATTATATCAACCATTCCTAATAAATTGGAAATTCTTTTTCGCCACCAAAGGAAATCATCCTTTTCCATTTCATTCCATTTATATAATGGATTACCCCAAAGCTGTCCTGTTGCACTGAAATAATCTGGCGGAACACCAGCTACAAACTTTAATGACCCATCATCATTGACTGTGAACAATTCTTTATTTGCCCAAAGATCGGAACTATCATATGCTATAAAAATCGGAAGGTCGCCAATTATTTTAATTCCGTTCTCATTAACATAATTTTTTAAATCGTTCCATTGTTTACGGAATGTGTATTGAATGAAAATTTGATAATCAATTTCATCAGCAAGTTTATTCTTCCAAGTTTTTAAATCCTTTCTAAATGCAATTGAAGAGTCCCATTCATTCCAGCAAATTCCGCCATGAAAAGTTTTTGCCGCCATGAACAAAGAATAATCTTCAAGCCAGAAAGAATTTTCTTCAATAAATTGGCTGCAGATATCTTTCACCTTTTTCTCTTTGATGAAATTATGAAAAGCTTTTTTTAATAAATCAGATTTAAATTCTATCACTCTGCCAAATTCAATACTATATGAATTAAATTCTGGTACATCCATCAAATCTTTTTTTGAAAGTAATCCTTCTTTTTCAAGTAATTCCGGACTGATTAATAATGGATTGCCTGCAAAGGCGGAAAAACATTGATATGGCGAATCCCCATATCCTGTTGGACCCAGTGGAAAAGTTTGCCAGAGTGTTTGCCCGGCAGTTTTTAAAAAATCAACAAAGTGGTATGCACTTGGTCCTAGATCACCGATGCCGAATTTACCCGGTAAAGAAGTTGGATGCAGCAAAATTCCAGCAGAACGATTTATATTCATATATCCTCAGCATTATGTGATGAAAATCTCTTATATAAAAATTAAACAAAAAAACAATATTTACATCAAACTATTATTCGGTATATTGAATTCGAAAATATGATTAACCAATAGCTAAATTTTTTTATAAAGCATTCAACTAATTGCTTGAAATAAAATTTTTAGTTATGTTGCTCGCACCCCAAATGAAAGTTCGTTCACAGAAGAAAAAAAATCATTTAAGTATATAAATTTTCGAGATTGGAGATTGAATGAAGATTAACCGTTACTTCACCATTGCCGGAAATGATCCTCTTGAATCAGTTGAGTTTGTAAAAAGAGTTTCTGAAATAAAAAACCCGGATGGTTCTATTGTCTTTAGAATGGAAGATGTCTTTGTGCCAAAGAACTGGTCACAAGTTGCAACTGATGTTCTTGCTCAAAAATATTTTAGGAAAGCTGGTGTTCCAAAACTATTAGCAAAAATTGATGAAGAGAAAGTTCCTAAATGGTTACAGCGATCTGAAGCCGATCCTAAACTTGAAGAACTTCCGGAGAAAGATAGATTAACAAGCGAAACTGATTCGCGTCAAGTTTTTCATCGCTTAGCTGGTACCTGGACATATTGGGGCTGGAAAGCTGTATACTTTGATACTGAAGATGATGCAAGAGCATTTTATGATGAACATATGTATATGCTTACAAACCAATTCTGCGCACCAAATTCTCCACAATCGTTTAATACAGGTTTGCACTGGGCATATGGAATCAATGGCCCATCGCAAGGACATTATTATGTAGATTATCAGTCAGCTGAATTAACAAAAGCAGTTGATGCCTATACTCATCCGCAGCCGCATGCATGTTTTATTCAATCGATTAATGATGATCTGGTTAATGAAGGCGGTATAATGGATCTTTGGGTTCGTGAAGCCAGGTTATTTAAATATGGTTCCGGAACCGGAAGTAATTTCTCAAATCTCCGCGGCGGCAATGAACCATTAAGCGGAGGCGGAAAATCTAGCGGCTTGATGTCATTTCTGCGAATCGGTGATCGTTCAGCTGGTGCAATTAAAAGCGGCGGAACAACGAGACGTGCTGCTAAAATGGTTACACTCGATATAGATCATCCCGATATACATGAATATTTAAACTGGAAAGTTGTTGAAGAACAAAAAGTTGCTGCACTTGTAGCTGGAAGCAGACTTTTAAATCTTCACCTTAATAATATTATTAAGGCTTGCTATCAGGAACATCCGGAAAATGATCGCTTCAATAAAAAGACAAATCAATTTTTACGCAAAGCAATAATTGAAGCTCGTAAAGCTTACATACCTGAGAATTATATTGATAGAGTTATTAAACTTGCCAAACTAGGATTTAAATCAATTGAAGTTCCTGTTTACAATGAAGACTGGAATTCCGAGGCATATGCAACTGTATCCGGACAAAATTCCAATAACTCTGTCCGTGTTAACAATGAATTTATGTATGCAGTGTTAAATGATGGCGATTGGAATTTATATTGGAGAACTGAATTAAAGAAAGCTGCAAAGGATAATAGAAAACCAAAAGCATGCAAAACAGTACGTGCAAAAGAATTGTGGGATGATATTGCGTATGCCGCATGGTCATGTGCTGATCCGGGTGTTCAATATGACTCAACAATTAATGAATGGCATACCTGTTCAAACAGCGGAAAAATCCGTGCATCAAATCCATGCAGCGAATATATG
>DAIEQP010000414.1 GCA_027347805.1 Ignavibacteria bacterium
CAAGTTCATCACTTCCAAGATCGGCAATTTTATAATGAAGATTACCGCTTGCAACCTGTTCAGTTGCATGAACTAATTCTTCAACAGGTTTATCAACATATCGTTTTACGAATAGAGCAATTATAATTCCTACAAGTACAATTGCAATAAGTGAAAATACAATCCCCTGAATTTCATTAGCTTTAATTTGTTTTTCAACTTCTTTCAAAGAAATTGTTACATCTAGCACTCCCAAGACTTTTGCGTTTTGAGGATGAGCATGGCATTCTGCTTCGTAACAAGTAGGTTCATTGTAAATCGGGTTTATTATTCCAAGTACCTGCGCTGAATCTGGATGAACAGTGAAAATTCTTGTTCTATTTGTCATAGAAAGTTTTTCAAGTGGTTTATTTGCTGCATGGCAGGCATAACAACTCTGTGCCTGTTTATCAAGCATATTTCCAATATCATTCAGATTGGAAGAATAAATAATGTCCCCTTCCTTATTCATAATTTTAACATTATGAATTGCAGGATCTTTACCGATTCTATCGATTATCTGCTGGATATAATCTCTGTCGTTTTTCAGCATAACAAAGCGCGTTGCATTCTTAACACTTTCGCTAAGCTGATTTGCATGTCTCTGTACTTCAGATTTTAATACTTCGGTTTGTTTTGTCAGATTGATATATGAATACAAACCGATAATTAGTACTGCAGTTAAGCTTACAACTAAAATTAATTTCGTACCAAGTTTTTTAAACATTTTATTTTTTTATCATCTTTCCAGGTTTATCTTTTGGATATACTTTGTCTTCATGGCAATTCTTGCATGTTGGTTTTGCAAAATTCTTTTCCTGATGACATTCGGTACAATCCAAATCACTGTGAATTTCATCTAATTGTAAACCGGTTACAGCATGTTTAAAGTTTTCTTTCGTCCATGTGCCATGACATAAACTGCAATCAGCTTTCAGCCCGCTGAATTTTGCTTTAGTAGTATGGCATCTATTGCATGTTAGCTTGCTGTGATTTTTAAGAATATCAAAACCTGTTCTTGCAACATGGCTGAATCCAGGCTTAACAGAATTTGAGTGACACATGCTGCAGTTTGTTTTTACATTATGGCAGTTATCACAGACTGCATGCTTATCTGCAACTGTTCTACTTGAAAGCGATGCCTGTTTATTTTTTGCATGACATTTATTGCAGCTTTGATCAGTGTGGCAGTTTTCGCAATCGAGTCCGAATGTTTTAGTATGATCATTATGATTAAATGTTGCAATTTTTCCATTTGCTTTCGGTGTATCATACTTTACAATTTCTGGTGCCGCAATTTTAGGATGAACAATATTTCCCTGTTTTGCTTTTTCTTGAACAGCCACACTAGCTTGTTTTGAATTGTTAAGTGCATGACAGCTTTCACATTCTACTTTTCCACTCCATTGTCTGTGACAGTTCATACATTGCTGATGATAAGCTCCCTTTAAATCCGGTTTGCTTATATCTGTTCTTTTTCTTGAAGCTTCATGACAGTCAGAACATCCAATCACTTTTCCCGGCGGATTATAATGATGACACATTTTACAGCCGCTTCCAAAGCCGCTCATTTCAGCATGAACGCGATGCGAAAATTTAACTGGTTTGTATAAATCTGTTTGGCTTCTTAAATGATCAATCGTAATTACATTTGGACTTTCGCCCGGAGTCTGTTCAATTGTTACCATCTTGTCGCGAGGACAAGGTTTTAAACATAATTTTTCTTTTGTCGGAATTTCACAGCTATGGCACATATTACATTTTAGTGCCTGATTTTGATGTGAAGGATCAATCTTATTCTGAGCTATTAATAATAATGGCAGCGTAATAATTAATAATAAAATTTTTGTTTTCATTTTGTTGTTCCTCTTAGAGAAAATTTGGTGTGAGGAGCTGTTGTATCAGGTTCACTTACAATCGGAAAGTTTATAACGAAAAATCTGAATAAAAGAATCTCTAGTGCAACAAATCCTATAGTAACTGAAATTTCTCCGATTGATGGGAAATATGATTTTACTGCATATGGTGGATTGTATGCAATTAAAAAATTGTTTATACGGTTCATTAAAACACCAAGAATAACAAGAAATGATGCAGTTGCCATGGCTACTGGAGATTTTGCAACCTGTCGCGACATAAATAATCTTAACGGAATAATTATTCCTATTAGCAATTCCAATGTAAACATCACGCTTGCGGCATTGACCTCATACAAGTAGACAAATGTTTTCCTGATCATCATATCGCCAATTTTGAAAGCCAGGTAAACTCCTAAAAGAGGGGCAACAATGTTAGATAGATTTGAAAGTATATGTGTCTCTGGTTTTAAACCGAAGGATTTTGAAGTAATTACTGATTCCATTATTACCATTGGTAAGCCTACAGTAATAGCAGAAAGCAAAAATAAAAGCGGAAGAATCGGTGTTTGCCAAAGCGGATGCATCTTTGGTCCGGCTATAACCATCAATGTTCCAAGCGAAGATTGATGCAAACAGGAAAGAACAACACCTGCAATAATGAAGACAAACATTGTCTTTTCTAAACCTCTATCAAGGATGCGTAAGAATTTATCAACAGGCTGATTAAATTTTTTCAGAAATCCAGGGAGATTTACTTTCCCGATAAATCTTTCTGTTACAATTGGAAGAAACTCTATATAAAGAACAGTCAGATAGATCATAACGCAGATACCAACTTCAAAAAGAACAGAACTTCCATTCCACATTAACAGCGGATGCCAGATAAAATAATAACGACCAAGATCAATCATTACACTTGCCGCAACGAATGTATAGCCAAGTGTTGCTGTAAGAAGTGCTGGACGAATAATTGCATGATATTGGTCCTTATGCATTATATGACCCAAGGCAGCGGTTGTAAAACCGCCGGCTGCAAGTGCAACTCCTGCGGCTACATCAATACCAATCCAAATTCCCCATGGATGCTGATTATCTAAATTAGTAACAGAACCGATTCCAAAAACAAATCTTCCCAGTAAAAATATAATTCCGTTTAAAGCAAGAACTGAAAGCCCAATTACAATTGGAGTAAAATATTTTCTTTCCTGTGGTGTTGGTTTCATGTTTTCCATATTAATTCTCCGTATCCGTCTCGTTATGTTTCTTGTTTTTATTTATCCACATAATTCCTCCGAGTAACGCATACAGAGCAACGGGTGGCACAAAGTAACTGAAAATTCCATGTTGAATTGCTTCACTGACACCGGGTGCGGGATCTTTACCAAGTTTTGGAAAATCTAATTGTTCAAATTCCTTGCTGGATAAATACAACCATGATGTTCCGCCAACTTCGTACTCGCCGAAAATCCTATTAATATATCTGTGAGGATAATTTTTGATTTTTTCTTTTGCCGTTCTAATTAAATCTTCTCTTCTTCCATAAGTTATCGCTTCAACCGGACAAATTTCTGTGCATGCCGGAATTTTTCCTGATGCTGTTCGGTTAATGCAGAAATCGCATTTCTTGATATCTGGCTTAAGCGCTTTTTCAAATTCAAATGCCGGTATTTGAAATGGACAGGCTACCATACAGTAGCGGCATCCTATACATTTATCAGTATCCCAAACAACGCTTCCATTTTCTTTTTTTGAAAAAGCACCGACTATACATGCCGAAACACATGCAGGATGATCGCAATGCATACATTGAACTTTTACATTTATAGGCAGTTTATCAGAAGTTATGCTTTGATATTCATTTACTACTGTTAGAGCTTTATCATCAGGCCGTCTGACATTCGAAAATACTGATCGGTCATCATAAGTTTCGATTGAAGCTGTTGGTAAATCGTGTGCAGATTTGCAAGCCCATTCACATTTGCGGCAACCAATACAAACAGTTGTATCAACTAACACTCCCATTCTATCTTCAGATAAAACATTTTCAGGTGCAGCTTTTGCAGTGCTTGATAATCCTAAAGTCGCAGATCCAATTAGTGCCGAAGTTTTTAAAAAATCCCGGCGTGAGTGTTTTGCCATAAATTTCTCCATTTTTATTTCTACTTCTTCAAAGAAGCTCAAAATCCTATTGTGGATATTTTTATCCCTTTCAAACTTACAGCGTACAATAATTGGTGTCAATCAAAAAGATGAGGGTATCAGATTAAAACTTTAA
This sequence comes from Ignavibacteria bacterium, assembly GCA_027347805.1. Classification (GTDB taxonomy): domain Bacteria; phylum Bacteroidota; class Ignavibacteria; order Ignavibacteriales; family Melioribacteraceae; genus Stygiobacter. The sequence goes on from DAIEQP010000414.1 coordinate 4,153, forward strand.
AAAACCCGAAAAAATCTTTACCTTCCGCCCACGATTTTAACAACTAAAGAATAAAATGGCCAAAAAGAATGATATTACTCATTTAAGGAATGAGATAACCAAACTTGACGAAAACCTGATTAAACTTCTGGCAAAAAGAAGAATTTTAAGTAAGGATGTAATCTTAGCAAAAGAAACTTCACATAGTCCAATTAGGGACCAAATCAGGGAAGCGGAATTGCTTAACAGATTAATTAAAGCCGGTAAAAAAGCCGGAATCGATTCCCATTACATTACAAAAGTATTTTACGAAATTATTGAAGATTCCGTAAGACTTCAGCAGAATTATATTCAGACAAAGTTGAATAAAGGGGAGAAAAGAACAGCAATTTCTATTGCTTTCCAGGGAATTGAAGGATCCAATAGTCATCTGGCCGCCCTGAAATATTTTGCACACACAAAATATGATATGAGTTTTGTCTTCAGAAAATTATTCAGCGAAGTTGTTGAGGCTGTTGAAAAAGGGGAAGCCGATTATGCAATGCTTCCGATTGAAAATACAACAAGCGGCGGCATTAATGAAGTATATGATTTACTTCTTCACACAACACTTTCTATTGTTGGTGAAGAAAAATTCCAGGTGCGCCACTGTTTAGTTACGCTTGAAGATATTCCATTAAATAAAATAAAAAAGATTTATGCTCATCACCAGGCAGCTGCGCAATGCAGCAAATTTATTGAATCATTGCCGAAAGCCGCGGTTGAATATTATGCTGATACTGCAATGTCTGTTCAAAAAATTAGTGAAGAAGGTAATCCACACTTTGCTGCAATTGCTAGTGAAGAAGCTGCAAAATTGTTTGGCTTGAAAATTTTAAAGACCGACATTGCCAATCAGCCAGAAAACTTTACCAGATTTTTAGTTGCTACAAGAAAACCACAAAAAGTTGATCCTAGAATTCCTTGTAAAACATCAATTGTAATGGCCACCTCTCATACTCCCGGGTCATTGGTTGATGCATTAAGTGTTTTTAGAAAATTCGAAGTGAACCTTACCAAACTGGAATCAAGACCAATAATTGGAAATCCCTGGGAAGAAATGTTCTATCTCGATTTCGAAGGAAATATCATCGATGAAAAAATTCAAAAAGTAATGGATGAACTTGGACACTACACACGCTTCATTAAAGTGCTTGGTAGTTATCCATCGCAGGAATTGGAGAGGACAAAACTTGAGTACACAAAAATTCTTGATGTTGAAGAAAAAGATGAACAAGTGGAAGTGAAAAAAGAAATTGTTCCAGCTCAGACACCATCGAAAGGAAAATCTAAGAGTTACAGGTTGGCAAGTAGAGAATATAAATCTGAAGATACTATAATAAAAGTACGTAATGTAGAAATTGGCGGAAATGGTTTTGTTGTTATGGCTGGTCCATGTTCTGTTGAAAACGAAGAAATGATTATGAAATGTGCGCTTGAGGCAAAGGAAAATGGAGCTCAGATTTTAAGAGGAGGTTGTTTCAAACCAAGAACTTCACCTTATAGTTTCCAGGGAATGGGTTATGAAGGACTGGATCTTCTTGTTGAAGCGGGAAGATATTATGATATGCCGGTAATTACAGAAGTTATGGATACCGACCAGGTTCCGGGTGTTGCTAAAAGTGCAGACATTCTACAGATAGGTGCGCGCAACATGCAGAACTTTGCTTTACTTAAAGAAGTTGGTAAGACTCACAGACCTGTAATGTTAAAGAGAGGATTAAGCGCTTCAATTGAGGAATGGTTGAATGCTGCAGAATATATACTAGCACACGGCAATCGTCAGGTTATATTATGTGAACGTGGTATTAGAACATTTGAAACAGCTACTCGCAATACTCTTGACTTAAGTGCAATTCCGGTTTTAAAAGAACTAACTCATTTGCCTGTAATTGTTGATCCATCTCATGCAATTGGAATTAGAGATAAGGTA
>DAIEQP010000415.1 GCA_027347805.1 Ignavibacteria bacterium
CCGAACCGATTGTAAACATGGCAATTCCCCACCAGAGCAACGCTTCCCCAAAGTAGTTTGGGTGACGAGTATATTTCCACAACCCTGTTGTAATTATTCTTCCCTTATTTTCAGATTTTCGTTTGAAACAATACAATTGAACATCACCAATACTTTCGAACAATAGACCAGATGCAAAAACAATAATCCCGATGAAAGAAAACAAATTCAGCTTATCATTATTACTATTTAATTCCACAATAATAGGAAGAGAAACAAAAAGCATTATAATTCCCTGAAGCATAAAGACTTTAACGAAAGCATATAGCACAGCATTTTTACCCCAATCTTTTCTCCACTGAGCATATCTGAAATCTTCTTCTTTACCACGGGATCTTGAGTAAATGTGGAATGCCAGTCTAAATCCCCAGACTAATATCATGAATGAAAGAACTAAATCTTTATTATCTGTGTACGGTTTGGAAAGAAGCAGCATAAAGCTGATTAAAATAAAACCAATTCCCCAGCCGATATCTACAATTGAATTGTTTTTGAGAATTTGAGCAAGTACAAACATGAATATCATAAATATTAAAACTGTAGAGGCGGATAAAACTATTGTTTGAAGCATTAATTGTTCCTATAATAATTTATCGATATATTTTTCTAAATTTGACGGATCTGTTGAAGGACTGAAACGTTTGATAACTTTTCCATTTCTATCAACCAGAAATTTTGTGAAATTCCACTTTATATTGGTTGATAAAAATCCTGAAGCACCGGCTTTGAGGAATTTGAATAGTGGATGTGCATTTTCTCCATTAACATCAACTTTGGAAAACATTGGAAAAGTTACCCCATAATTCAAACTGCAGAAAGAATTTATCTCTTCATCTGTTCCTGGATCCTGTTCGCCAAATTGGTTGCATGGAAATCCGAGTATTGTAAATCCTTTTTCTGAATATTTTTCATATAAACTTTGCAGTGCTTCAAATTGAGGAGTGAATCCGCATTTACTGGCAGTGTTCACAATTAATAAGACTTTACCGATGTATTCTGAAAGCTGAATTTCTTTTCCGCCAATTGTTTTAGCGGAAAAGCTGTATATAGAATCATTCATGCTTTACTCCATTGTTGGGATGTATTTCATTCCTAACAGATTTTAATATTTCTCTAAAGTGTTTTGGTGAGAGTGTAGTTCGGAAACCCAGTTCCGACAATATATTTTTGTATCCATTTACACCATTTCCGCTTACAAGAATGTATACTTTATCTCCCACCATCTCGCGTAATTTTTTTAATTGAGTATTAAGTGCTGGATTATCTCCCGGATAAACAATGCTTAAGAAAATTGCTCTCACGTTCAACTGTGCAACAGCTGCAGCAATATCTTCGGCAGGTAGACTAGCCCCAAGATATGTAGTCCGCCATCCGTCAGATGCGGCAAGTGAGGCGCCAATCAGTGCACCAACTTCGTGATATTGTCCTTCCGGTGTTGTGATTACAATTCTTGGTGCGTTATCGGGAATTTGAAATCCATCTGTAAGCGTGTTAAGAAATTTAATTATTACAGCGCTCGTAAAATGTTCATGTGATACTCTTAGCATTCCATTTTCCCAGTACTGACCAATCCTTATCATTAATGGAAGTATAATTTTTTCGATCAAATCCGGACGGCTGAACTTCACAGATGCTTCATTTAGAAGTCCAAGCAATTGTCTGTCATCAAATTGTCTAATAACTTCTATGCAGCTATTTACGATTGACTCTTCCTCAGGTGAATTAATTTGTGAATTGCCCGGTTTTGCCAATTCTATTTTGAAGAGCAAGTCTGCAAGTTCCGGAATCTCCATGCTGGCAAGATTTCCAATACTGTGCCCATGCTGAGTTAATTTTTTTAAGAGAATCAATTTTTCGATATCATTATCGGAATAAAGACGTCTGTTGGTGTCAGTTCTATTGGGATTAATTGCTGAATATCTTCCTTCCCAGGATCTGATGGATAATTCAGAAACGCCTGATAATTTAGCTGCCATTTTAATATTGTAGTTACTCAATTCGATATTCCTTTTCAAATACTATACAAAAATTATACATTCTAAATTTAACAACGTAAGTGTAACGAAAGAAGTTCCATATAATTAAAAATTTTTGTATCAAAAATAATATTTCATCTAAATTGAACTTTTCATCTTAGACAAAAGTTATACAAGGGTAACCAAAATATTCATTAGCAATTGTTATTAAAAAGGTGCAAAAATGGCTGTTCTGATATTTTTCATAGTTCACTGGTTTGGATCTCTCTTCTTCCAAACATTCTTCCTTCACCGGTATGGTGCCCATGGAATGTTTAAAATGAGCAAATTCTGGGAAAGAGTATTTTATATAGGCACTTACATTTTTCAGGGCTCATCATTTTTGAATCCAAGAGCATACGCCATTATGCACAGAATGCATCATGCATTCAGCGATACTGAAAGAGACCCTCATTCGCCCAAATATTTCAAAAGCGTATTTGGATTAATGTGGAAAACAAAGAATGTGTATCTGGACTTGATCAACAATAAAATAAGACCGGGTGAAAATTTTGCAAAGAATATTCCGGGCTGGTCCAAGTTTGAGGAATTTGGAAACGGCTGGGCTCACAGAATATTGTGGGGCGCTGGTTACACTGCTTTCTATGTTTTCTTTGCAACACAATGGTGGATGTTTTTTCTTCTGCCAGTTCATTTCCTTATGGGTCCAATTCATGGTTCAATTGTTAATTGGATGGGACATAAATATGGTTACAGAAATTTTAAAGACACTGATGATAATTCAAAGAATACGTTATTAATAGATTTATTAACAATGGGAGAGTTATTTCAGAATAATCATCACAAATATCCAAGCAGAACAAATTTTGCGGTTAAGTTTTTCGAATTCGATCCGACTTATCCAATAATAAAATTGCTAAGCTGGCTTGGAATAATTCAACTAACAACAAGTAACAAACACTGAGGCAAAATTGAAAAATTACCTAATAGCATTATTCGGCATTCTTTTTATATATATAGTATACACTGTAATCTCTACAAGCCTGGAATCAAATCTTTTTAAGGAATGGAATTTTCTAGCTTCTATTCCATGGATGAAGGCAACCCTGATAGATTTTTATATCAACACGGTTGTAATCTTTGCATGGATGTCTTTCAGAGAAAATAAATGGACTGAAAGAATCCTTTGGTTGATTGGATTTGTATTTCTTGGAAGCATAGCAACAACTTTATATGTGCTGATTCAACTTTTCAAGCTGGAAAAAGATGAACCGGTAGTAAATGCTTTCTTATTAAAAAAGTTATAGGATAAAAATGAATTTAGATAAAATACTTACTCGCAACTTATTGCCCGATTTTATAATAAGATTTGGAATAAGAAGACTCTTAGCTGAGCGGTTAAAAGATGAAATGAAATCAAACGCTGAGGAACAACAGGAGAGTTTTATGAAGCTTGTTAATCAGTTGAAAGAAAGTCCAATTGCGGTTAATACACCAGAAGCAAATGAACAACATTATGAAGTCCCGACTGAATTTTTTAGAGTGGTGCTTGGAAAAAATCTTAAATACAGCAGCGGTTACTGGAAATCTGAAGATGTAGGCCTTGATCAATCGGAAACTGATATGCTTGAGCTTAC
>DAIEQP010000007.1 GCA_027347805.1 Ignavibacteria bacterium
GTAATTGATGCGGCAGGTTTTGACTTTATAATTTTCGAAACTGTGGGCGTCGGGCAATCCGAATTAGATATTGCAAACGCTGCCGATACTACAATTGTGGTATTAGTGCCTGAATCCGGTGATTCAATTCAAGCAATGAAAGCCGGATTAATGGAAATTGCTGATTTCTTTGTCTTGAATAAGAGCGATCGACCGGGTGCTGAAACTGCATTAACTGCCCTTAGAACAATTTTAATGTTAAGAGAACATACTGCAAATGATTGGCTGCCTGATATTCTTAAAGCTGTTTCATCTGAAAATGTTGGGATTTCCGAAATTGCAGCAGAAATCGAAAAACACAAAATGTTTCTAGAGAAAAATAATTTACTTGAGCAAAGACGCAGTGAAAGATTCAAGGTAAGAATAAAAGAAATCGTTGAGATTTCGATCCGGGAACAATTATGGATAAAAGAGCGAACAGATACTCTAGCAGAATCATTGAAAAATGTAATCGAAGGTGAAATGTCTCCATATCAGGTAGCAGAAAGTTTAATTGAAGATTTCAAACTATCTGTAAAGAATAAATGAGTCAAACTGCTTTAACTTTAAAACCCAATAGAATTTACACCCTTTTTATAATTTTTATCTCTTTTTTATCATTAAATGCACAAACACACAAATCATTTTATGATGGGCTGTTTTATCTTTCCAATTTCATTGCATCTCCGGAATTTTATGAACTAAAAAAAAGTAAAAGCGATCTTGAACAGGTTGATATAATTTTCGAAAAATCAAAGATTTATTTTGAGCAAGACATATCGGAATCATTGCTTTGTTTAACTTTTTGCGTTCTTCCATTTAATAAAATTGATTTTAAGCTTCCGCTTGGGCTAGGAATTATGAAGATCCCTCTCCCCTCCCCACCAAAAAATATTTTCATAAAGAAGTTGGAAAATCTTCCTTCAAGATTATTTCTGGATTCACCCAAAAATCCTTTTGGAGACAAAGATAAACTCGCCCATTTTTTCGGTAATGCTTTTCTGCGTTACAATATTAGTTTGTTCAACTTTTCCAAATTTATGGGTATCTTTGTTGAAGAGACGGAGCAAAACTTTTTTGCAAATGGTGAATTAGATAGACGCGATTTAACTGCAAACTATCTAGGTGAATTATTCGCGGAAATGTTAAAGAACAATTCAACATCAAAGCCGTCTCAAGCATTGATTGTTTACCAACTATTATATTTTAGAGTTAATCCATGAAATCAATTCTTATTATTGACGATGAAAGGGAAATTTGTGAAAGTATAAAGATGATACTTGAATACGAAGATTATCTTGTTGATTATACTACAAATTCCTTCGAAGGACTTTCAAAAATTGAGTATGGAGATTATAATGTTCTCCTTCTTGATATAAACATTCCCGGGAAAAATGGATTCGAAATTCTCAAATTCATGATGGAAAAAGAAATTGATCTTAAAACAGTTATAATTTCTGCTCATGGAAGTGTTGAAAATGCAGTTAAGGCAACAAAACTTGGTGCGTACGATTTTCTTGAAAAACCTATAGACAGGGATAAACTACTGATAAGTGTTAGAAACGCTGTATCTCAATCTAATTTAATTAAAGAAAATAAAAAACTTAAAAAAGAACTTTTAACTAATGATAAAATAATCGGGTCCAGCTCTTCTATACAAACTATTCTTGAAACAGTTAACCGTGTAGCTAAGACTGATGCAAGAATTCTAATCACAGGAGAAAATGGAACCGGAAAAGAATTAATCGCACAGGAAATACATCGACTTAGTTCAAGATCTAACAGAGAGCTGGTTGAAGTAAACTGCGCAGCAATTCCTCATGATCTAATTGAATCTGAATTGTTCGGTCATGAAAAAGGTTCGTTTACAGGAGCTATCAAACAACGAATTGGTAAATTCGAATTGGCAGATAATGGTAATCTTTTCCTTGACGAAATTGGCGATATGAGTTTGACTGCTCAAGCAAAAGTTTTACGGGCAATTGAAGAAGGAAGAATTGAAAGAGTTGGCGGCTCATCAAAAATTGAAGTCGATGTAAGAATAATTTCAGCAACAAATAAAGAGCTTCAAAAGGAAATTTCAAATAACAACTTCAGAGAAGACTTATTTCACAGACTAAATGTAATTCCAATTCATATTCCCCCGCTCCGCGAAAGGAAAGACGATATTCCTTTACTAATAGAGCACTTTTCAAAAATCATATGTGAAAAGAATAAATTCCCACAGAAAGAGTATTCTGCATCAGCTTTGAAAACCTTTCAAAGCTTTCCATGGAAAGGAAATGTAAGATAGTTAAGAAATGTTGTTGAACGGATTGTAATTATGGTCCCGACTGTTCAGATTACTGAAAAAGAGGTAAATAATTTTACTCAGTCCTCAACTGCAGTATCTGAAGATCTTCTCAGTATTTCTAACAGTTTTCAGGAATTTAAAGAAAAAGCGGAAAGAGCTTTTATAATTAAACAACTTAAGGCTAATAATTGGAATATGAGTAAAACTGCTGATATTTTAGGTATTCAAAGAAGTCATCTTTATAATAAATTAAAAAAATATGATATAGAGAAGGATTAATATGGCAGAAACAATTTTTTCAAAAATTATAAGGAAAGAAATTCCTGCAGAAATTGTTTTCGAAAATGAAACTGTACTAGCTTTCAAGGATATTAAGCCACAAGCGCCTGTTCATGTTTTAATAATACCAAAAGATGTGATCCCTTCTACAAGAGAAATCATCGGATCAAACCATTCCAAACTGCTTGGAGATTTATTCGATGCTACAAATAAGATTGCAAATGATCTTGGAATTTCTAAAGATGGATTCAGATTGGTGATTAACTGTGGAGATAATGGCGGCCAGGAAGTCTATCACCTTCACATGCATCTGCTTGGCGGCAGAAAACTCAACTGGCCTCCAGGATAATTATTTATAAGTTTATAAGTGCTTTATCAGAAATATCTTTTCTGTACTGCATACCATCAAAATAAATTTCAGGAATTACTTGGTAAACCTTTTCTTTACAAAGCTTTAAGTCATTTGTATTGATTGCTGAAACAATATTTAGAACTCTACCACCATTCGTAAAAATTTTCCCATCCGCCTCTTTCGTTCCCGCATGAATTACATGTACAGCTTGTATTGGAAATTTCTCAAGCCCTTGAATTTCAACTCCGCTTTCAGAGGAATCCGGATAACCGCGCGATGCTAAAACAACTGTGATTGCCGAACCATCATTATAATGAACACTTTCTTTATTAATTTTTCCCTTCGCTGCTGAATAAATCAAATCAAAAAAATCACCATCAAGTAATGGCAGAACCACCTGAGTTTCAGGATCGCCAAACCTGCAATTATATTCAACTACTTTTGGACCCTGCGGTGTAAGCATCAAACCACAATAAAGACAACCATTAAAAGGTTTCCCTTCAATTTTCATCGCATCCAGTGTGGGTCTAATTATTTTTTCTGCAACAAAATTTTCTATCTCTTTTGTTACAAAAGGTGTTGGTGCATATGCTCCCATTCCACCTGTGTTTTTACCTTTGTCACCATCATGAATCCTTTTATGATCTTGTACGGCAGGTAAAAGTATAAAATCCTCGCCATCAGTAATTGCAAAGATAGAAGCTTCCTGTCCCGTCATAAACTCTTCAATCACAACTGTATCGCCAGCACTTCCAAATGATGAGTTTATTAAACACTCCTTAAGCGCTTCTCTGGCATCTTCAAAAGTATCTGCAATGATTACTCCTTTTCCAGCAGCTATTCCATTTGCTTTAATAACAATTGGATAATTCACTGCATGTAAATACGTTACAGCATTTTCATAATTTTCTTTTGTGAATATTTCGAACTCGGCAGTTGGGACTGAATATTTCTTCATTAAATTTTTCGCAAATGATTTTTCTCCTTCTATTCTGGCCGCTTCCTTCGATGGTCCGAAAACATAAAATCCACTTTGTCTTAACAAGTCAGCAAGACCATCAGTTAAAGGTTTTTCCGGACCAATAATTACCAAATCAATTTTTTGCTCCGAGCAGAATTTTACAATCTCTTTCTGATTTTCCGGTTTGATTTGAACATTCTTTGCAATATTCTTGGTGCCGGGATTTCCAGGAATTACATATATATTCTTTACTGTTTTTGATTCTGATAGTTTAAGGGAGATTGAATGTTCTCTTCCGCCTGAACCAATGATTGCTACATTCATTATTCTGCTCGCAAATAAAATTGAAATGCCTTTGTTAATTGTTCGGTTAAGTTCTTCCTGTCATGTCTTAATACAAATTCTTCAGGTGGAACAGGTAGTTTTTTTTCTTTGTAAAGATTATAAACCTCAATCAAAGTATCCTTAATATCACTAATATAATCCGGGTATGTTAGAAATGATGCTTTGTATTCTTGGAGAGCAATTTTATCTGCACCATCTGGCATGCATCCAATTATTGGTTTTCTTGAACCAAAATATTCATAAAGTTTGCCGACAGAAACAGCTTCACTGTTATTCAAGCTCCCGATCATTAGCCATAAAACATCAGTACTGATTAAATGCTTAATTACATCAGAATGATTTAGATACCCATGCTCAATAATAAATTTATCAAGACCGAGTTCTGAGATTATTTTTTTGTTTTCATCTCTCAGAAACCCAATAAATTCAAGTTCAATATTCTCTGCAATTTTCGGTTGTTCGACCAACAATTCTTTAAATGCCTGCAATAAAAATTCAGGAGTAAACTTGTCATAAAATATTCCTGAAAATGTGAGACGCATTTTCTTGTTTTCTTTTTCTATCGGTTCAACATTTTCAAAATCATTTGAATCGTATCCGTGCGGAATTATCATTACATCATCATATTTCAGGAATGGGTATGTAAGTAGTAACTTTTCTTTTGCTTTCCTGTTAAGTACTACAACTTTATCTGCATCTTTAAGAACACCATACTCTAATTTTTTATGGCGGTATCTATGATAAGGAGTTGGATAGAATGCAAATTGATTCCCAAGCCATAATTCACGATAGTCTATAAACAGAGGAAGTCCAAATTCCTTTTTCAATTTGGAAGCTGTTAAGAATTGTGAGAAAGGAGGACCAGAAGTGAAAATAATATCAAAGTTTTCCTTCTCAAGAAGTTCTTTCGCAGTTTTATATGCCTTCTTCGACCATGATAATTTATTATCAGGGATAAAAAAAGTCTTACTCAAATTTGAAAGAATTTTTCTTGTGAATTCTTTTGGCATTCCTTCTTTTTTATATTTACCACGAAGCAGAGCATTTACATCTTTTGCAGAAGTTCTTACAACGCGAATATTAGATTGTTCGACTTCATTCTTAAGAGACTCATCATGAGCATAATAAGCTACATCGCCAGTTGTTATAACAGTGGGTTCCCAATTAAATTGGGACATGTACTTTGTGAACTTTAGAGTTCTTTGAACTCCGCTTAGTCCCATAGGCGGATAATAATAAGCTAATACTAAAACTTTATACATGATTAATAATTAATGTTTTTGAGTAGTTTGATAATTAGGGGCTTCTTCTGTTATCATTACATCATGCGGATGACTTTCTCTTAAACCGGCATTTGTAATTTTGACAAACTTAGTTTTGGTTTTAAATTCACTTATATTTTTACACCCGCAATATCCCATTGCAGCTCTTAACCCACCAACAAATTGATAAATTGTATCTGCTAATGGTCCTTTGTATGGGACCCTTCCTTCAATTCCTTCAGGAACTAATTTTTTGATATCGTCTTCCATATCCTGAAAATAACGGTCGCTGCTTCCCTGTTTCATCGCACCGAGTGAACCCATTCCTCTATATACTTTAAAGCTTCTTCCTTCAAATAAAACTTTTTCACCGGGAGGCTCATCGCATCCGGCTAAAGAGCCACCCATCATTACAGTATCGGCACCTGCTGCAATCGCTTTTGCAACATCACCTGTTTGTTTAATACCACCGTCTGATATAACTGGAATTTTACCTTTAAGAGCCTGCGCTACTTCAATAACAGCACTAATCTGAGGGACACCAACACCAGCAACTACTCTCGTTGTACAAATAGATCCGGCTCCAATACCAACTTTTACAGCATCAACACCAATATTTTCCAATTCAAGTGCCGCTTCTTTTGTGACAATGTTACCGGCTATTAATTGAATTGATTTAAAATTTGTCCTGATTTGTTTAACCATTTTCAAAACACCTTCAGAATGTCCGTGCGCTGTATCTATTGCAATAATATCAACATTTGATGCAACCAAAGCTTCTACCCGATTCATTGTATCACCTGTAACACCAACAGCTGCACCAACTCT
>DAIEQP010000010.1 GCA_027347805.1 Ignavibacteria bacterium
ATTTCAGGCGGGCAATCAATAGAAGAAAGATCGGAGGAAGATTTTAATGGTAGGATTCAAATTTGGTATGATGTGCTTACCAGTCGGAAAAGTAATATCGAATCACTCCTGGAAATAGGCTGTGCTCATGGAGGATTTTTATCTTATGCAAAGAGCAAAGGAATAAAAAATGTAGTAGGCGTTGAAGTTGATGAAAACACCTGTCAGTTTGCAAGACAAAAGTTTAACCTCTCTTATGTTATACCTGGAATATTCCCCGATGTTAATCTACCAATTGAAAAATTTGATGCAATTGTTGGATTTGATGTGTTCGAACATTTTTCCGATCCGGTTGATGCATTAAAAAAAATCCATTCACTTCTAAACAATGATGGTATATGCGTATTTCAAACACCGTCATTTAGAAATGAAAGTGATAAATGGCTGCAATTTAGACCGATGGAACATCTTTTCTTATTTAATTCTAATTCGATAACTAACCTTTTTGAGAAGCAAGGTTTCAGAGTGATCGAAATTCTTTTAGGAATTAATCCGGACGATATGTTTGTAATAGCGAAAAAAGTTCAAGAAAAGGATTCAAAGAATTTAGATAGAGAAGCAAGAATTACTTCGCTTGAAGGGGATGGAAGTGAATTGGTAAAAGTTGGGGAAGTATCTCTCTTTGCGAAAGAAATTAATAAGGTTTTTACATGGATAAGACCCCAAAAAATTATTGAAACCGGAACATATTTAGGAGCTGGAACCACATCGATAATTGCAGGTTATTTAAAATCAATTGACGATAGAAATTGTGAATTTCACTCAATCGAAATAAATCCAAATTTTCATGCCAAGGCTTTTGAATATCTTGTTGACAAAGAACTTATAGATTATGTTTATCTTCATAATGGTCTGTCGGTCCCCCGGTTGTTGCTTCCCACAGTCGAAGAGATACAGAATACAACGGTTGATAAAATAGAATTCCCCGGAATATTTGTTGATCATAATTCAAATACTCGCGCTACGCTTTATCATCAAGAAACTGATTTCAAGGAAAAGGAAGATGATTTGCTGGGAGAAATTTTAGAAAAATTTAATTACAAACCCGATTTTGTTTTGTTGGATAGCGGCGGGCACATGGGGTTTGTCGAATTTGAGTACGTTATTGAACAGCTAGATAACCAATGCGTTATTGCACTTGATGATGTTTTTCATATCAAACATCGCAAAAGTTTGGAGTTCATAAAATCTGATAAACGTTTTGACATAATATCATTATCAATGGAAAAATTTGGTTTCTGCATTGCTAAGTTCACCCCGGAGAAGAAAAAGAACCAAAAAGTTTTTTCCGATAAATCTAAAAGTTCAGTTGCTGAACAAAATTTACTTCCACAAAATATTATTGCAATAGGTTTAGTTGAACACATTGGCGATATAATAGCTTGCGAACCGGTTTCTCGTTATATAAGAAATCTCTATCCGGAAAATTATATTGTATGGGTTACAAAACCCGGTTATGCAGACCTTACAGAATCCAATCCGTACATAAACGAAACTTATACTGTAAGTTGTTTAACAGAATGGATAATGCTCAAAAATAGCGGTTTGTTTCAGAAAGTAATTGATTTGCATATTCAGAAAAGAGTTTGCCCTATCTGCAATGTACAGCTGGAGAAAGAAGAAGGAAGGATAGATATTACTTTAGAAAATTATTACCACCATGGAAATTTGCTTTCAGCATTTTGCCAGAATGCCGGATTACCAATTTTAACCGATGCCCCCCAAGTTTATATTAGAGATTCTGAAAAGGAAAGTATATCTAATCTCAATCTTCCACAGGATTTTGTTGTGTTTCACTGTTTATCAAATGAGTACACAAGAGACTGGAAAGATGAAAACTGGATTGAACTTGCACGTTTAATAAAAGAAAAATGGAATGTGCAAATTGTTGAAGTAGGACATCGTTCGGTTTTATCTAAAGACAAAAAATTGTATTCAATAAATTTATGTAACCGACTTTCAATTCTTAAGACCGCAGAAGTAGTAAATCGTGCTAAAATATTTATTGGTATCGACAGCGCAGTTGCTCATCTTGCAAATGCAGTGAATACATACGGAATTATACTTCTCGGGGAGTACAGAGCATTCAAAAAATATTTGCCTTACAGTGGCAACTATGGTAATGGAGTAAACTCGGAAATAATTTATTCTGCGCATGGCCCCGCTTCGGAAATCCCAGTATCTACAGTATTGTTTGCAGTTCAAAAAGCTATGCAAAAAATTTCTAATAATACTGAAGTTAAACTGCAAAATTTATCTCTTGATTTTGAGTTTAATAAAGAAAAAAAATGTATTCAAAAAATTCTAAACGATAATCCGTTTCGTTTCATTTCATTATATCTTCCTCAGTTTCATCCATTCCCGGAAAATGACAGCTGGTGGGGAAAGGGATTTACTGAATGGACAAATGTTAGTAAAGCAAAGCCATTATTCCCGGGACATTATCAGCCGCATCTTCCTTCTGATCTGGGGTTCTACGATTTAAGATTAGAAGAAGCAAGAAATGCCCAAGCTGAACTTGCAAAACAGTATGGTCTTGAAGGATTTTGTTATTACCACTATTGGTTTAATGGAAGAAGACTTCTAGAACGGCCATTTCAGGAAGTGTTGAAATCTGGGAAACCGGATTTGCCTTTCTGCCTTGCTTGGGCAAATGAGAACTGGACAAAAAGATGGGACGGAAGAGATGCTGAAATGTTGCAAGAACAAGTTTACGGCGGAAAGGAAGAAGCTGTTCAACATTTTAAATGGTTGTATCCAGCATTTGCAGATAAAAGATATATCAGGATAGATAGCAAACCGGTTTTCATGATTTATAGACCTTCGGCTATTCCTGATCTCAATAAAGTAATTGATGTATGGCGGGATTTAGCACGTCGTTCTGGATTGGGTGGAATTTTTCTTGTTGCTATGAAAACAGGTTTTGAAAATTTACCCAACAATTATTGGGTGATGAACGGTTTCGATGCAGAAGTTGTATTCCAGCCAGGCACAGGAGAAATTAATAAATACAATAAATGGCAAACCATTTCTAGCCTGGGTGGAGATGATCATTCAAATAATCAAGCGATAGTTATTGATTATAATGCTGCATGGCCGATCATGGCATCCGAAGTTAGCAAAGAAGATCCCGGTTTTTCATGTGTGGTCCCTTCTTGGGATAACAGTGCACGAAGAGCAAAAATTGGTGCATGGATTCTGAATAATTCAACTCCTGAAGGATATAAAAATTGGTTAATGCACGAAATGAATCGCGTAGCAGAAAGACCTTATGATAAACGGGTGGTATTTATTAATGCTTGGAATGAATGGGCAGAAGGAAATCATCTTGAACCCGATATGAAAAACGGCCGGGGTTATCTTGAAGCAACTGCAAATGCTGTTACTGAATCGCTTGCTAATTTAGCGCTGATTGAAATTGCTGGTGGTGATTTAGTGAAAGCAGAATCTTATTGCAAAACGGCGTTGTTTAAGTTTATTGCGCTTGAAGCTAAAGACCATCATGGTTTTCTGGAGATGACAGCTACAGACAAAATTGGCTATAAACCAGAAAGAAATAGTTATGAGAAAAATATTTCATTAATACATCTTATTCTGGGAATAATAACCAGAACACAAAATAAATTTGAAGATGCATTAAAACATTTCAAACAGGCGGTCTCGTTTAATAAAGAAAATGTTATTGCAGCAATTTGCTATGCTGATCTTTGCAACGATCTAAAATTTGAAGAGAATGTGATTCAGATCTACCAGGAATTATTTATGCTGGATGAACAATCAAAAATTTTAATGACTTTTGGAAGATTGTTGGATTTGGTGGGAAATCAAAATTCGATGATATTTATAAAGACTGCACTGGATACAAATGCAATGCAGAATTTTGTAGAGAATATTGGTGATATTGAATTACGGATGTTGCAAAGTTGTGGACCATTAAATTTTGGTAGTTCTGCTGAAAAGGCAGCAGAAGTATTGAATGCTGTATTATTCCATATGCAGGCGAATAATTATTTAAACAACGGATTATTTGAAGAAGCGAAGAATTGTTTTGAAGAAGCAATGAAAATAATGCCGAAACACTCCACATCACTTGCGGGTTATGCCATTACACTGAAACAGCTTGGTCAGGAAATAGATGCAATCAATAATTTGGTTAAAGCAATTTCGTACGAGCCGAACAATAATACTCTGATAAAAATTTTGGCAGACATTTATTTTGAAACAAAGAATTATAAAGAAGCAATAAATATTTATAGACAATTACTGATTGTCGAGCCTAACAATACCGATTTGCTTTTATCAATTGCCAATTTGCAACATACACTTGGAGATTTTCACTCTGCCGAAAATCTTATCAATAGAGCGCTCGAAATAGAGCCGTTGAATGTTACTGCGCTAAATATGAAAATGGAACTTGCTCAGCTTGGATTGAATTAAGTGGACTAGTTTTAACAATAATAAAAATCTCAATTGGAACTAAGTATGAAAA
>DAIEQP010000318.1 GCA_027347805.1 Ignavibacteria bacterium
GCACTAGAAAATGTACATGGTTTTTATCTGTCCCTATTTCTAAAAAGTGTATTTGATATCGCTTCGCTATTTCTATACATGTTTCTTTGAGCGTTTCATCTACTGCTTTACTAAATACTACTTTCCGATACTTTGCTGGTATTACAACATGATACAGCAACACTGTAACATCATGTGACTTGTGTATGTATTCACTCTTTGACATACACTAATTTAATTCTTTTCGCCGCAAGCGGCAGGGAATTTAACTCTTAGTGTTAAATAAACCGGGGAACTTTCCTATGACTACTATGTGATTGCTCTAATAAGTTTAAAATTTTTAAAACAGAGATGGAATACGGTATAGATAATTTTTTTTATACAGAGCTTTCGCGTGCAGCCGAATACCTCGTTGTTTTAGGTATCAAAAAAGAAATTACAAACAATTCAAAAAATTGGAGTGAACAGTAACTGTTTTAGTGAGAACAATAGTAAACATAATACGATCTTACATTTTTATAAAAAGTAAATTTGTCTATTTATCTATTTATAAAATAGATTATTTAAAAAGTTTTTTTCTTTTTTGTATTAACATTGACATTATTTAACAAGACTGCTAATTTCCAATTGTAGATCACTCTTATATTTTTCATCTACTTAGTAAATCTTTTTTAATAGAACTAAGTGGAAGAACCGATGCACAATAAAGCATTACAACAAGAAAAAAAAATCATTCTCCTTGTTAAGAAAGAAAATTGTGATAAATATTTTTTCTTTCATGCTCTCAATAAGTTGAATTTCCTATCCGCAATTGGTTTTCTGCGCGCTTCTTCTAGAGATACAACTAATAATTTTACATCCCGGAAGACTATCCATCGTTTCAATCCACCTATCATCTTTCCGACAATGACCAATATTAAAATAAATATTGAGCGTTACCTTCTTAATAATTTTAGACAGCATTACATTAAAAATAATTACATCAAAAAAAGAATACTGATTATATAATACTAGCTTTAGTAAATAACGCATTTAATGGTAAGCTATTCTTTTATAGAAGTAATGTAATTATTAAAAATAATTCCGCACATTCAGAGGAGATAAATTAGTATGGATCCTAAAGAAAACTTCCCAATTATTTTAGTTCTCGGATCTTTATGGGGATTTTTTGAAATGATTTCACTCCCGGTTTTTATATTATGCTCGTTGGGATTATTATTTCTCCTTTTAGGTAGAAGATTAGTAGATGTTCCCAGAACTAGCATTTTAATGGGTCTGATTGTTTGTTTCTACAAAACGTATGGTAACAATTTTTTTGTTTGTCGATGGGTGGGAGTTATGGCACTTGCCGGATCGTTTGATCTTTATAGAAGTTTAGTATTCAAATCGAATTGGGTTTCAGACGGGACAGGTAGAATTATCAACTATTCATTAAACAGCGTATTGCTCGTAGCATTAATTAGTGGTTTAATATCAACACATATCGGTTCTTTTAGTGGTCCAAAGGTAAAAAAATATAATACTTTGTTACCAAGAAAATTATTTCCCGAAATTTATATAACCGCAACAATTTTATTATGGATTGTGGCTTCAGTTAATTGAATAATGATTCTCTTTAATGTGGAATAAAATGTTAGCGGATAAAAAAATAATTTTTAGAGGGCATTCCCGTAATAATCAAATGGGGAATGTATTGTCTATCCCCGAATCCGACTGGGTAGCTAATGAAGCTATACTTACAATCTCTGTAAATAATGAAGAGCTAACCAGTTTTTCTTGTAGTCCCGATAATCTTGAAGAAATGGCGACCGGTTTTATTTTTTCCGGCGGTATAATTTCTAATCTGAGGGATATTGAACTGCTAAAACTTTGTAATGATAGTAATAAAGTAAGTTTTATATTGAAGAAAAATATCCCGTTCAATAATAATATCTGGCAGAAAAACCAAACAATAACTTCAGGATGCGGGCAAGGAAAATCAATTAATATTCAAATGCTCAAGAAGAAAATTCCAAGAATTACCGGGCACCTGCAAGTAAGCCCGGATTATATTTGTGATTTATTTTCCGATCTTAAAATTATTTCGCAAGGTTATAAAAATACCGGGTGTATCCATCTCGCTGCTCTTATTAAAAAAGAAGGTCCATCAATTGTCCGCGAAGATATCGGCAGGCACAATGCAATTGATAAAGTTGTTGGCGCCGGTTTAAGATTGTCTGTTGATTTTTCAAAATACGTTTTATGCTGCTCGGGCAGAATTTCATCGGATATGATTCTAAAAGCCGGAAGAGCAGGTATACCTATCGTTGCATCAAGAGCGGCTCCAACTAGTCTTGCCGTGGAAATTGCAAACGAATTAAATATTACGCTTTTAGGTTTTGTGCGCGGACAGAAATTCAATATTTACTCTTTACCAGATCGAATTTCATTTCAAAATGATATGTGCTTGACAAATAATTATATCGATGAAGAAGAAAGCATTAATACAATCAACAACTAACTGTAAACAATAACAAAGTTATGGAGTGTAAATGAAGACATTGTTAACAATCATCGTTGGCATACTGCTTAATGCAGCTTTATTAGCGCAAGGATTAGAATTAAAACCTTATGGTTTTGTAAAAGGTGATGCAGTTTATTCATCGCAAGGCGTTCTATCTTTTGGAAATCCCAACCTTTCCTCGCCCCAGATTGCAAATGGTGTTGATGAAAGTGCTGTTGGCTTTACCGCTAAACATACTCGTTTTGGATTAAAAGGTTTAACCGGTACAGATATTAAAGTAGGCGGAGTTATTGAACTTGATTTTTTCAGTGCCGGCGGTTTCGATCCAAATGTTAATCCCAGAATTCGTTTAGCGTATGCTTCGGTAGCATGGGAAAATCTTGAATTAAGGTTCGGGCAACAATGGGATATCTATTCACCTTTGAACGCGACAACAAACAACACAAATGGTAATCTATGGTTCGGAGGTAATTTAGGATTCCGCCGCGGTGCAATTCAATTACACTACAAAATACGGGCTGAGGGATTTCAACCGATGATACAACTTGCTCTTGCCGAAGCTGTAAGAGAAACCGGTACTGGAATTGGTGATGATAATAAAGCAATGCTGCCGATGGTTCAAGGTCGTTTTTCCTCTAAGTTTTTAGAAAATAAAACCATTGGAATTTATTTCGTCTATTCCAGCCTTACCCCAAAACCAGATACTTCCTCATTCGATTATACCTCCTCCGGATTCGGTATTGATTTCACACTGCCATTCCATAAATATTTTGAAGTCCATGGTGAATTAAATATGGGAACAAATCTGAATAATTCCGATTTCTTTACGATAGCCGGTAAAGGTAAAAACGGAGACGACCGAAAGAATCTAAGTTTTTGGACCAACATTACTTCTAAGTTATCGGATCAATTCAATTTTGTTTTAGGAATTGGAGTTGATAAAAATCAAACCGACAAAATTGCAAACGGTGTGATAGAACAGAATTTTGTTATCTACGGAGATTTTATTTTCCCAATTACAAAAGAATTTTCTCTTTCTCTAGAGTTAGGGAGCATTACTACAAGCGTAAAAGGATTTAATGATAGAACTGCCGTGATTGGCATTTTCTCCGGCAAAGTAAACTTCTAATCTAAATAAGGAATGACATTGAACGAGATAAACACAATTGAGGGTAATTTAAAATTATTGGAACCGTTAGCTCTGGATCTTAATAAATACTTTAATAAAGGTCGTACCCTAACCTTATTTAAAAGATTACCTCTATGTGATGAAACCGCGAATACAACTCAAAGGTTATTGGATGGAAGCTATTTACTGAGTCCTTGCGGTATTGAATTGGACAATAATGAATGTAACTCTCTTGCATTGGAGCTTATTGATATACTTAAGCTACATCTCATTGATCGTACAGATGAAATTGCTGCAATAAATAATCTTTTAATTAACGAACAAATCATTTCTCATGACATAGTTCTTAAAGCACTAAAGAATGAAGGAAATGAAATCCGAAAACAAATAAGTCATGCAAATATTTCCGAGGACTTGTTCACATTCTATTTAGTTTACCTTACCCGTCCATTCAGAGAACAAGCGGCAAATTTCTTAACGGAAAAAATTGATAAGCTAAATTGGCAATACGGGTATTGTCCGGTTTGCGGGCACTGGCCTGCACTCGGGCACATTAACTCGGAAGGTGGAGAAAGAACTCTGTGGTGTTTATGCTGCGATACAAAATGGAAATTTAAAAGAACACAATGCGCTTTTTGTTTGAATGAGAATCACGAGTTTCTCGAAATCATCAACCCTGTAAATGAGGAATCGTTCAGAATACAAGTGTGCAAAAAATGTAAAAGGTATTTAAAAGAAGTTCGCAGCAATGTAGAAGTAAAAAACTTTCCGTTTGATAAAATGTATCTTGGAACAATCCCGCTTGACATGATCGCCGAGAAAGAAGGATACATACAAGAATCAATTCTTACCGTTAGATATGATAACCCGGACGGAAATGAATTACTGATGTACCGTCAGAAAGCAACGAAAGAAAAAATAATTTTTAACTAAAGAATCGTATTGTGTAAAAAGATTTACTAATAACCAAAAAGGAAAATGCATATGAAAATATCTCGACGTGGCTTTTTAGGCGCTACCGGCGCCGGCACTGTTGGAGGAATAGTTTCACTCTTCGGTGTTCCCAAAAGTGTTAAAGCAGCTGAGATACCGGAAATTAAAACCGTGCAATCCACCGAGAGCACAACCATATGTCCCTTCTGCGGAGTTGGCTGTGGTCTTATTGTTTCGGCACGAGAAGGCAAAGTGATCAATATAGAAGGAGATCCTGACCATCCTATCAACGAAGGATCACTCTGCTCAAAAGGAATGGCTCTTTTTCAGATTGCAGTTAACGAAAGACGGCTCGGCAAAGTTAAGTACCGCGCAGCCGGCAGTTCTGAGTGGGAAGAAAAATCGTGGGATTGGGCTTTGCCGGAAATAGCAAAACGTGTTAAGAAAACACGCGATGCAACATTTATTGCTAAAGAAGAAGACAAGTTAGTTAACAGAACAAATGGAATTGCATGCCTCGGCGGTGCAGCTCTTGACAACGAGGAATGTTATCTCTATTCAAAATTTGCAAGGTCGCTTGGCATTACTTATTTAGAACACCAGGCGCGAATATGACATAGTTCTACAGTGGCCAGTTTGGCTGCTACGTTTGGACGAGGCGCAATGACAAACCATTGGATTGATATCATCAATGCAGATGTTGCTATGGTTATGGGTTCAAATATTGTTGAAAACCATCCGATTGCCTCTAAATGGCTTACACGTGCTAAAGAAAGAGGTGCAGTTATTATTAATTGCGATCCCCGTTATACAAGAACATCATCCTTTGCAGATATCTATTGCAAATTCCGGAGTGGAACCGATATTGCTTTTGTTAATGGAATAATTAATTATGCTTTGGAAAACAATTTTATAAATAAAGATTACGTCCTCGATAAAACAAATGCTTCGTTCTTGATATCCGATAAATATTCTTTCAATGACGGATTGTTTAGCGGATATAATGCTGATACCCGAGCTTACGATAAAACCAATTGGGCTTTCGAGCTTGATGCAGGCGGACTTCCGAAAAAAGATTTGACATTACAACATCCTCGCTGCGTTTATCAATTAATGAAAAAGCATTTCAGCCGGTATGATATTGACACCGTTTGCAGAATTACCGGCGCACCGAAAGATGTATATGAAAAAGTCTGCCGTACTTATACTTCAACCTGGGTTCCGAATAGAGTTGCAACATGGTTGTATGCGATGGGAACAACACAGCATACACACGGGACACAAAATATCCGTTCGTATTCAATACTTCAGTTGCTGTTAGGAAATGTCGGTCTTGCCGGAGGCGGTATTAATGCTCTACGCGGAGAATCTAATGTTCAAGGTTCCACCGATATGGGATTATTATTTCATCTGTTGCCCGGTTACCTTGCATCTCCCACAAAAGCTGATCAGTCGCTGGAGGATTATAAGAAAAATAACACTCCTAAAACCAACGATCCTAAATCTGCCAACTGGTGGGGCAACTATCCTAAATATATTACTTCATTGTTGAAAGCATGGTACGGAAATAATGCGCGGCCGGATAATGATTTTGGCTTTAACTATCTGCCGAAACGAAGTGCCGATTATTCCCACATCTCACTTTTTGAAACAATGTATTCAGGGAAGATAAAAGGATTGTTCCTTTTCGGTCAAAATCCTGCAGTTGGCGGACCAAATTCCAATAAAGAAAGAAAAGCACTTGAAAAACTTGAGTGGATGGTTGCTGTTGATATTTTCGAAACCGATACTTCCGTTTTCTGGAAACGGCCCGGTATTGATCCGGCTGATATTAAGACAGAAGTGTTTTTACTGCCTGCTTGTTCTTCGGTTGAAAAAGAAGGAAGTGTTTCGAACAGCGGCAGATGGGTACAATGGAGATACAAAGCAATTGAACCGATCGGTGAATCAAGATCCGATCTATGGATTCTCGATGCTCTTCATAAATCGGTTAAAAAAGAATATGCTAAAGGCGGTACATATGTTGAACCGATTATGAATCTTGATTGGAATTATGGCAATGGTACAGATATAGACTTTCATAAAGAACCCGATGTTCATCTTGTTGCCCGTGAAATAAATGGAAAGTTTATTCAAGATAAAGATGTAATGATTTTGAAAGATTTAAAATCATTCAAGAAAGGCGTTCAAGCTCCGTCATTTGCCGCACTGCAAGATGACGGTTCTACAAGTTGTGGTTCGTGGATTTACTGCGGTTCATATACGGGACATACGCCTGAAAAAAATAATATGGCCCGCCGAAAGAAAAAAGATGCTATCAATAATATTGGTCTTTATCCCGAATGGTCCTGGGCTTGGCCGGTCAACAGAAGAATAATTTACAACCGCGCTTCAGTTGATTTAACTGGAAAACCATTGGATCCGAAACGATGGGTTGTAAGATGGAATGACGTTACTAAGAAATGGGAAGGCGACGTACCGGATGGGCCATGGCCTCCGGATGAAAAATATCCGTTCATCATGAAGCCCGATGGTCATGCATGGCTCTTTGCACCTAACTTAAACGACGGACCAATGCCTGAACATTATGAACCTCTTGAAAGCCCAGTAGATAATTATTTATCGAGTCAGCAAGTTAACCCGGCTGTTAAACTTTGGCATAAAGTTAATCCGGAAGGCAATCCGGTTGGCGATGCTATTAATTTTCCGATTATTGGGACAACATACAGAGTAAGCGAGCATTGGCAAGCCGGTGCAATGACACGCAATATTCCGTGGCTGGCTGAATTAGTTCCCGATGTATTCGTTGAACTTGGTGTTGACTTAGCTGATCAAAAGAGAATTAAAAACGGTGATAAAGTTACAGTTGCTACTGCGCGTGGTTCAATAGATGCTTATGCACTTGTTACACGCCGTTTTCAACCTTTCCATCTAAACGGTAAAACAGTTCACGAAGTTGGAATCATATGGCATTTCGGATACAGCGGATTAGCAAGAGGCGACAGTGCAAATTTGCTTACTTCTCACGTTGGCGATGCCAATACAATGATACCCGAATATAAAGCTTTCCTCTGTGATGTTAACAGAAAGGAAGGAGGTGCGGTATGAAAGCATTACTTATAGATTCAACACGGTGTATCGGATGCCGTGCATGTCAGGTTGCATGCAAAGAATGGAATGAATTGAGTGCGGAAGAAACAACTTTCTTCGCCGGTAAAGGATACCAGAACCCGCCGGACCTTTCACCAAATACCTGGACATTGATTACATACAATGAAGTTGAAGTTAATAACCGGTTTGATTGGGTCTTTGGTAAGATGCAATGTTTCCATTGCAATACACCGGCATGTGCTTCTGCCTGTCCGGTTAGTGCTCTGGAAAAAACCGAAGCCGGACCTGTAATATATCACGCTTCAATTTGTCTGGGATGCCGGTATTGCCAATTAGCTTGTCCATTTAAGGTTCCAAGGTTCGAGTGGAATAAAATCATTCCTGAAATTACAAAATGCACTATGTGTGCCGATCGTGTTAATGCCGGACTGGAACCCGCTTGCGCTAAGGTCTGCTCTACCGATGCAATCGTTTTCGGAGAAAGAGAAGAATTAATTGCCGAAGCAGAAAACCGCATC
>DAIEQP010000046.1 GCA_027347805.1 Ignavibacteria bacterium
AAAGACAGGCAACTAAAGATGCAGGCGAAATTGCAGGTTTAAAGGTTAGGAGAATTATTAATGAACCGACAGCTGCAGCATTAGCTTACGGATTAGATAAAAAACACAAAGACCAGATTGTAGCGGTTTACGATTTAGGAGGCGGAACTTTTGATATTTCAATCCTTCAGCTTGGCGAAGGTGTATTTGAAGTAAAATCAACTAACGGCGATACACATTTAGGTGGTGATGATTTTGATCAGAGACTTATTGATTTTCTGGCTGATGAATTTATTAAACAGGAAGGAATTGATTTACGCAAAGATCCTATGGCATTGCAGAGATTAAAAGAAGCAGCAGAAAAAGCAAAAATAGAATTGTCTTCATCGGTTCAGACAGATGTAAATTTGCCATTCATTACTGCAACTCAAGATGGACCAAAACATCTTAACCTGAATATTTCTCGTGCAAAATTTGAACAGCTCGTTGATGATTTGATTGAAAGAACAAAGGGTCCTTGCGAACGCGCAATTAAAGATGCCGGTGTTACAGCTTCTCTAATTGATGAAGTGATTTTGGTTGGTGGTTCAATACGTATTCCTAAAGTTCAGGAAGTTGTAAAACAACTTTTTGGCAGAGAACCTCATAAAGGTGTTAATCCTGATGAAGTAGTTGCAATTGGCGCTGCTATTCAGGGCGGTGTATTGGCTGGCGATGTTAAAGATGTTCTTTTGCTTGATGTTACACCTCTTTCACTCGGAATTGAAACACTTGGCGGCGTGATGACAGTACTTATCCCTTCTAATACAACAATACCAACACGAAAGAGTGAAGTATTTTCAACTGCATCAGATAATCAGCCGTCTGTAGAAATTCATATTCTTCAAGGTGAGAGACCAATGGCTGCAGATAATAGAACTCTTGGCAGATTCCATCTTGATGGAATTCCACCTGCACCGCGCGGCATTCCTCAGGTAGAAGTAACATTTGATATAGATGCAAACGGAATCTTAAATGTAGCGGCTAAAGATAAAGCAACAAATAAAGAACAAAGTGTTCGTATAACATCTTCAAGCGGTTTGAGTAAAGATGAAGTTGAAAAAATGAAACAGACTGCCAAAGAGCATGCAGCTGATGATAAGAAAAAGAAAGAAGAAGTTGAAATAAAAAACCAAGCTGATAACATGATCTTCCAGACAAAGAAACAAATGGAAGAAATGAAGGATAAAATTACTAGCGAACAGAGAAGCAGACTTGAAAGTGAAGTTCAAAAAGTTGAAGATGCATTAAAAACAAATAATACAGATACAATTAAGAATGCGACTGAAAGCTTGACTAAAGTTTGGAATGAAATTGCTCAGCAGCTTTATCAGCAGCAGGGACCTCAACCTGGTGCACAACCGGGACCTGATTTCAATGCGGGCAATCAAGCAGGTGGTCAGCAGCAATCTTCTACTTCGCAAGATCAGAAAAAAGATGATCGTGAAGTTCAGGATGCATCTTACGAAGTTGTAGATGATAAATAAGTAATAATATTTAACAAAGAAATAAAATGATGGAGGATAATATGTCTGAAGTAAAAGAAACAGTAGAAGTAAAACAAAGAACAAGCTGGGATGAAGCATTGGAAAGAGAATCATGGATTGCACCTCTCGTAGATATTTACGAAACAAAAGATGATTACTTCCTAAATGCACAAATGCCCGGTGTTAAAAAGGAAGATGTTAAAATAAAACTGGAAGAAGGTAATCTAGTTATTATGGGAAGAATAGATTACGAATCCAACATAAGTAATAAGTATGCTCTTAAAGAAACAGAAACAGGTAATTACTACCGCAGATTCAAAATTTCGGATAGTGTTGATGAATCAAAAGTTGATGCTAAGTTAGAAAATGGAATTTTGTCTGTAAAATTGCCGAAACATGAAAGAATCAAACCAAAAACTATCGAAATAAAGTAATTCCCATATATACCAAGCATTTTGCGTTAAGCAAGGTGCTTGGTATCCTCAAATTTTCTATGCTGATCCTGATAAACTTATTTGTATGGTACTTTAGAAATTATTTTTGCTGTATGGTATGATCTGAGGATGCATTAATAACCTGCATACACTTCTCAAAAATACTTTCAGCTTCCGAGCCGCTTGTAATAGGTGAGTTGTATTTGAAGTCAAGATTATCGTAATCGTGAGAATAATGATAAGTCTTGATTACATTATTTTTTTTGTTGTAATATATAACATCAACAAGACTATAACGTTTCAATCCTTTGCTAATCATGTAATATGATTTTACCTTATAAATATCATCATCAACTCCTTCCATTTTCAACCCTGAAGAAAATTCCTCCATGGTCCAAACCATTATTTCATCTTCCTGGAAGGATGATAGTCCTGTGACATTGGCAAAAGTGATTTTCTCATCATCAGAATAAACCTTTACCCAGTTCTCTGAAGCAGACTGGGCAAAACACTTCACCGATAAGAAAGCAATAAAAAACAAAAATATTTTATAAGTGTTTTTCATAATGTTTTAGAGGAGAGAGAGGGATTCGAACCCTCGGTACCCTTGCAGGTACACTTCCTTTCCAGGGAAGCCAGATCAACCACTCCTGCACCTCTCCTTGTAAAATTGTGGCGCAAATATATTAATATTTGTTAATACTCAAAAACCAATTTAGCCGTACATATTGAATTATAATAACCTATTTCTGAAAAACACTTCATTGGATTAAATTATTTCGGATACGAAAATGGGCAGCAATAATATTAGAATTGTATCAGGTGCCTTTTGTGGAATTCTTCGATTTATTCGTTGATTCATTTTTACTTTGGCGGACAAATTCTCCAAATGCCTTATCCAGAGTTAAAATATGTTTTATTAACCAGTCTTTCAAAAGCTCGATTGTTTTTAGGGATAGGATAATGTTATTGTTACCTGTTTCATTATACATGTGGGTGATTTCCCAAATCAGCTGCTTGTGAGTTTTTATATGAGCATCCATTTGAGGATAGTTGTATTTTTTAAATAATTTTTCTTCCTCAGCAAAATGATATTGAGTATAATCGAAAAATTCTTTTAAAGTCCCCATTACAAATAACTGACCCTGGCCTTTTTTAAAAGCTTTATAAAAATTGTTTAGTATCTGAAACCATTTTTTATGCTGTTCATCAATTTTTTCAATGTTGATGCTAT
>DAIEQP010000049.1 GCA_027347805.1 Ignavibacteria bacterium
TGAAGATCATCCTCAGTATATAAAAGTATTTGAAGAAATTTTTGGTCCATATCCGTTCGCAATGGAAAAATATTCTGTTGCAGAATTTCTCTGGCAGTCAGGCGCAATGGAGCATCAAACAATTACCGGTATCGGTTCAAATTTTATTACAGGAAGAAAATTTTTCACAGATATGCTGATTCATGAATTATCGCATCATTGGTGGGGAAATGCCGTAACACCAAAAACCTGGAAAGATGTGTGGCTCAATGAAGGTTTTGCAACATATTCGGAAGCTTTGTATTGGGAAAAAGCTGCAGGTTTTGCAGCTTTGCAGTCAACCTTAAGAAACAAAAGAAGCTCTGTTGAAAACGGTCGTTTATATGATCCGGGAAATTCGTTATTTAGTTCGATGGTATATAATAAAGGTGCCTGGGTTTTACACATGTTAAGAAAAGAAGTTGGCGATACTAATTTTTTTACTATTCTTAAACAATACTTTGAAACATTTAAATATAAAAATGCTTCAACATTCGATTTCAAAAATGTGTGTGAGTCTGTTTGCCGCAGAGATTTAACAAAATTTTTTAATGAATGGATCTTAAAAGGTGAAGGAATAATTAAACTTCAGTATGATTGGACTGCTAATGAAAAATCAAATGAAACTGAGTTAGTCTTGAACCTGGAACAGAAACAGGATGGATATGATACATATAATTTCCCTCTCGATATTAAAATTATTTATACAGATGGATCCAGCGAGATCAAATCCACATATATAAAGTCTAAAGCACAAAAAATTTCTTTTGCATTGAATCAGAAACCGAAAGAAATTGTATTGGATCCGGACAAATGGCTGTTGGCCGAATATGAATTAAAGGACAATCAATAATTTGAAAACTTATTTTTTTATATCTGATATACATCTTGGATTGGAAAACGAAGAGAAGGAACTAATTAAAGAAAAAAAACTCATCGAATTCCTGAAGTATGCTGCAGATAATTGTGATGAATTATTCATTCTGGGAGATTTGTTTGATTACTGGTTTGAGTATGGTAAAGTTATTCAAAAAGGATTTATCAGAACACTTGGTGAATTGGCAAAATTCAGAGATTCCGGAAAGCCAATCCATTATATAATTGGCAACCATGATTTTATGCACAAAAACTTTTTTGAAAATGAAATCGGTGCAATTCTTTATCACGATAGTATTTCTGTTGAATTGAATGGTAAAAATTTTTATATGGCTCATGGTGATGGACTTGTTAAAAATGATTTGGGTTATAAAATTCTAAAGAAAATTTTAAGAAATAAATTTTTCCAGGGATTGTATTCTATAATTCATCCTGACCTTGGTATAAAACTCGCAAGCGGATCAAGTAAAGTAAGCCGTGATTACACGACTAAAAAGCATTATGGTGAAATTGACGGCTTGTTTGAATTTGCAAAATCTAAAATTGATGACGGTTATGATTTTGTACTATTTGGTCATTCACATTTTCAGGCTTTTGAAAATTTTAAGCAGGGTTTTTATATAAATTTAGGTACCTGGCTGGATAAACCTTGTTATGGAAAGTTCGAAACTAAATTTGAGATTTTAGAATGGAATTAAAAAAGAATAATCAATTAAAAAATAATTTTAAGAAACCCGGCAAGAAAAATCTAAAATATTACCTTATTGCCGGCAGCCTTATTGTTATAACTCTTTTGATACTATTTATCAGTTATATTTTTGAAGGGATGCCCGCCATTGAAGAACTTGAAAGTCCCTCAACAAAACTTGCCAGCAATGTTTATAGTATTGATGGACAATTGATTTGTCAGTTTTTTAATGAGAACCGGGTTGAAGTTAGTATAGATAAAATTCCTGCGCATGTTATAAATGCTTTAATTGCTACAGAGGATAAAAATTTTTACAGTCATTGGGGAGTAGATTTTCAGCGTTTTGTAAAGGCAATGATTAAAAATATTATTCTTTTTAAGCATGAAGGCGCAAGTACAATTACCCAGCAGCTGGTTAAAAATCTCTACAACCTAAAAGCAAAAAGAGAATCGAGATCGGGAACAATTGTAAGAAAAATTAGGGAATGGATACTTGCTGTCAAAATCGAGAAGAATTATACTAAACGTGAAATTCTTGAAATGTACTTCAACACATCTTACTTCGGTCATAGCGCATTTGGGATAAGCATGGCTGCAAGAACATATTTTAATAAAGATGTTAAAGATCTTTCCATTTCTGATGCCGGGGTTCTAGTAGCATTATTAAAAGCTTCTGCAACTTATGATCCTTTCGATAGATATGAAAATTCGCTTAGAAGAAGAAATATTGTAATTGATAATATGGTTGATGAAGATTTTTTGAGCGAATCTGAAGGCGAAAAACTAAAAGCCGAGCCTATAAAATTATCATACAAGAAAATTGAAGAAGGAATTCATGGGACATTAGCCCCTCATTTTTCTGAATATGTCCGTCAGCAAATGCAAAAACTTTGTGATAAATATGGATTGGATTTGTATCAGGATGGTTTAAGAATTTATACAACATTAGATAGCAGGATGCAGAGAATTGCAAATAATGCTGCTCAGCTTCATCTCGATCGTTTCCAAAAAGAATTTGATGCTTTTTGGAAATGGGATAGAAACCGCGACCTTTTAAATGACTTAGTAGATAAGGCAATAAAAAATAAAATTGAATATAAAACAGCATCTTCTCCTGAAGCAAAACGAGTTATTTATAATCAGTTTGTTACAAATAAAAGTTTTATCGATTCTGTTAAGTTAGCTGAAGAAAGAATTCAGGTTGGATTTGTAGCAATTGATTCTCATAACGGTGAGATTAGAGCAATGGTTGGGGGAAGAGATCCTAAAGTAATGTATGGATTAAATCATGTAACTCAAATCAGGCGTCAGCCCGGCTCATCATTTAAACCTTTTGTTTATGCCGCTGCGATTGATAATGGTTTATATCCTGCTTTTCCTATGGAAGATAAAAGATTTTCATATAATGATGGCTCTGGAAAAATGTGGAGCCCGGTTAACTTTGATGGCAAAGCTTCTAATAGGTGGCAAACCTTAAGATGGTCTTTGGCTGAATCAATTAATATTGTTGCATGCAGGTTGATAATCGAAGATTTTGCACCGCTTACAAAAATTGGAAGATTTGCTGCCAATATGGGAATTAAAACGAGACTGGAATTAGTGCCTTCAATTGCATTGGGTACATCAGTTGTAACACCACTCGAACTTGTTTCGGCATATGCAACTATTTCGAATAGAGGAATCTATAATGAACCTATTTCCATTTTAAGAATTGAAGATAAAGATGGAGTTGTAATTGATAAGTTTACATCTTCCGCAAGCGAAGCTGTTCCAGAAGAAACAAATTATATTCTTACCAATATGATGGAAAGTGTTTTAGAATATGGAACAGGAGGTTCAGCAAGATCTGTTTATAATTTCAGACGTGCAGCGGCTGGTAAAACCGGGACAACTCAGGATTATGCCGATGCATGGTTTATAGGATTTACTCCATCATTAACTGCTGGCGTATGGGTTGGCTTTGATGATCAGAGAATAAAATTTACTGGGACCTATGGGCAGGGTGCAAGAGCTGCACTTCCAATATGGGCAATATTTATGCATGATGTTCATGAGCAAATGAATATTCCTGAAGAAGATTTTACTCCGCCTCCAAGTGGCAAAGTTGTAACCGCAACAT
This sequence comes from Ignavibacteria bacterium, assembly GCA_027347805.1. Lineage (GTDB taxonomy): Bacteria > Bacteroidota > Ignavibacteria > Ignavibacteriales > Melioribacteraceae > Stygiobacter. The sequence continues at coordinate 3,702 of DAIEQP010000049.1, forward strand.
TTTGTAAAGAATCTATAACAGAACTTGGACTCCCGAGATTGGTTTCTTCTGCATGCCGGTCCGGTAGTATTACGGATATTATAAATGTAAAAGATATGCCACCGGTTTATGATCCTTCAACAGATTATGAACCAAGGTTTAATCCTTTTCCATATAAAGATTCATCAAATGTTAGATAGAAAAATTTTTTATTACTACTAAGAGCATTGTTTTAGAAAGACATCATTACTAATTTTGTAATGCAATTTGCCCAGATGGTGGAATTGGTAGACACGCTAGCTTCAGGAGCTAGTGGCCGCGAGGTCGTGCAGGTTCAAGTCCTGTTCTGGGTACTCTTATAAAGTGTGGTTTCGAAATGAAATCACACTTTTTTTGTCCTTTTGAAAAATATTTCGATGTTTAACAACATTTTTTTGCCTTTTGCAACTTTAGAATTGAATTAAATTCAGGGAAAATTTAAACTCTCATAAGAATAATCCGATAATTATGTAGAAAATAAAGGAAGGAGTTGATATGACCGATCAGATCAATAGCATATCACACCCTAGATTGCATATTCCTTCACTTTTTGATGAAAAGCGTACCCCAAAAACATCTTCTGAAAAACCTGAAAGAGCCAATGACCAATTCAGATTTACTACTGAATCTTCATTGGAAGGATTCTATAAGAATCCTAAACAGGTTACAAATAAGGATTCTAAAACCCTAAAATCAGAAACAAAGACGGAAATCTGGTTTGGATAAAAATGAATCCAATGTTGGGATATAGTTCTTGTTTCATCGGAAATTGTTAATTTGGTTTTTTAATTAACCAGTTAGCAATTTCTATTATGCAAGAATTAAATCAACAATATAATAACTCTCAAAATTTTGCCTCCTCGCATTACGAAAATTTTCCGGTAATTTCATTAACACTTCCCAAAAGTATAAGAAAGCATGTTGCGGTTATTTACCAGTTTGCAAGGCAGGCAGATGATATTGCCGATGAAGGAAATTTTACATCTGAACAGAGGATTATAAATCTTGATGAATATTCAAATAAATTGAAAGAATGTGTCAATGGGAAATATGATAACGCTTTCTGGAGCGCTTTAGGAAATACGATTGATGAAAAAAAACTAAGCTCGCAATATTTTCATGATTTACTCTCTGCTTTCAGACAGGATATTTTAATTAATAGATATGAAGATTTCGATCAAATCAATGATTATTGCTGCCGTTCTGCAAATCCTATAGGTAGATTAATGCTTCAACTTTTTGATATACAGGATGAATCCATTTATCAGTATTCTGATAAAATATGTACAGCACTTCAACTGACAAATTTTTACCAGGATGTTTCTTTAGATATTTTGAAGAACAGAATCTATATCCCGCTTAAGGAATTGGATAAATTTGGAATAAGAGAAAATGTATTTGAGAAGAAACAAATTAATACTAATTTTCAGGAGTTAATGAGATTTCAGCTTTCTAGAACCAAAAAATTATTTAAGGAAGGAAGAAGTATTTTAAAGTATTTGCCAAAATCATTTTTAGTACAGATGAAGATGACGATACTCGGTGGCGAAAAGATTTTGGAAAAAATAGAAGAAATTGATTTTGATGTTTTAAATTTTCGGCCAAAGTTAAATAAACTTGATTACCTGACAATATTTTTGAAAGGTTTATTTCGAAATGTCTGATGAATCAAAACAAATAGCCAAGGAAAGCAAGAGCAGTTTTTATTATGCCTTCACTCTTTTAGAAAAACCAAAACGTGAAGCAATGAATACCGTATATGCTTTTTGCCGGAAGACAGACGACATTGTTGATTTTGGTGAGGAAGCCGATGATCTCAAATACGAAAAACTGCGCAAGTGGCGGGTTGAATTAGAAAAAGCTTTTCACGGCGGATCAGAAATTCCGCTGCTTAATAAATTGGTTACCTACGTTAAACAATTCAATATTCCACTTGAACCATTTTTTGAACTGATTGCCGGCGTTGAGATGGATTTACAGCATAAAAGGTATATTTCATTCGATGATCTTTCCCAATATTGTTATCTCGTCGCTTCCACTGTCGGTTTAATGTGTATTGAAATTTTTGGTTACAAACATAGTTCTGCCAAAGATTATGCCGTTAATCTTGGGCTCGCAATGCAGTTAACAAATATTTTACGTGATGTTGGAAAGGATTACGAACAGGGAAGAATTTATTTACCGCAAGATGATATGATTAAATTTAATTATACAGAAGATGATTTAAGGAATAAAACTTACAACCAGCATTTTGTGAATTTGATGAGCTACCAGGCTCTGAGAGCCAAGCAGTATTTTAATAAGGCAAATGATTGCTTGAACTATGAAGATAAACGTTCAATGTTTGCTGCAAGAGCTATGCAGCATATTTATTATCGACTGCTGAAAAAATTGGAAACAGAAAATTATGATGTGCTTAGTAAAAAAATAAAAATTGGAAAATTTGAAAAGGCTGCAATCTCACTCGGTGTTTGGGCCAAATACAGTATAGTTTACTGATGAATCATGTAATAATTATTGGCGGGGGATTATCAGGACTCACTTGTGCGTATTATCTTTCTCAAAAAAAATACAAAGTAACACTCATTGAAGCATCTCCAAAATTTGGCGGAAGGACTTATTCTTTAATCAATGATGAGTTTAATGATATTTATGATAATGGCCAGCATGTAATGATGGGCTGTTATTATGAAACATTAAAATTAATTGCTGATTTGGGAAACCGGGATAAAGTTGAAATCCAAAAGTCGTTGGAAATTCCTTTTGTTCATGAAGATGGGAAAACAATCTATTTGAAATCTCCTAAACTATTCTATCCATTAAATCTTGCTGCTGCGATGATGAATTTTAAGCTGTTCTCTTTTAAGGAACGACTTAAGATCATTGATTTTTTGACTGATATATTGTTTAGTGCTGATAAAGATATTTGTGATCTTTCTGTTATTGAATGGCTGATGGAAAAAAATCAAGACGAAGAATCAATAAGAAAATTTTGGGAAATTTTAATTGTTGGAACGATGAATACAACTGCTGAAAAAGCTTCAGCACAAGTATTTAAGAAAGTACTTTCTGAGGTTTTCTTTTCAAGCAGCAAATCGAGCAGTATGGTTATTCCCCAAATTGGCCTTAGTGAATTATTTATTGAACCTATCCTGAATTCACTTAAAAATTCCGGAAATTGTTTTAGCAATACCGAAAGATTAATCAGTTTGATTGTTGACCAAAACCGGGTTGTAAAAATCACTACAAACAAAAATGAATACCATAATTTCGACGATATTATTTTATCGATTCCGCCGCATGCTCTTGAAAAAATAGATATCAAAAACATAAAAGGAGAACTTTTAATTACGGATTTTCAGATGGCAATGAGGGAAATCAAATATTCACCAATACTTAATGCTCATTTCTGGCTTAAAAAGAATCCGTTTACAGAAAAATTTTACAGCTTGATTGATAGCGAAATACATTGGCTGTTTAATCATGGAAGCTATATTAGCCTTACAACCAGTGCGGCAGAATATTCCATAGAAAAAGAGAGAAAAGAAATTTTTATCGAATTTTGTTCGGAGTTGGAAAAATATTTTCCTATTTTCAATTCTGAAATGGTGATTGATTATAAAATCATCAAAGAGAAAAGAGCAACAATTATTCCTGATTGTACTTCGGTTAAGTTAAGAAATAATATTTTTTCTCCTTTTGAAAACATGAAATTTGCAGGTGATTGGACTATTACAGATTTACCAGGGACAATAGAAAGTGCAATCTTGAGTGGCAGAAAAGCAAGTGATTCTTTTGCTTAACAATATAAATTCCGAAAGGAAAATTTATTTAGCAAGCATCTACTAATACATAAAAAAACTGCACAGGAGGAGAAATGTCCTTGCTAAAAGAAAAACTCAAAGAAAAAATCTCTATTGAGCGTCCCCGTACCGAAAAACTTAACAAAGAATTCGGCAATGTAAAAGTTGATGAAGTAACAATAGGTCAAATTATCGGCGGTATGCGCGATATTAAGAGTCTGGTTACTGATATCTCATATCTCGATCCTTTTGAAGGTATTCGTTTTAGAGGGTTAACAATTCCCGAAGTTCTAGAAAAACTTCCAAAAGTACCGGGTGCTGAGATGCCTTTTGTTGAAGGCTTTTTCTATTTTCTTCTTACTGGTGATATTCCAACTGAAACTGAAGTTGAAGATGTCCATCAGGAGTTCAATTCTCGTAAAACAGTACCGGATTATGTTTTCAAGATAATTCGTTCAATGCCAATCGATTCTCATCCAATGACAATGTTTGCAACTGCAATAATGTCTATGCAAAAGGATTCTATCTTTGCAAAAAAATATCATGAGAATTTGAAAAAGGGAGATTACTGGGATGCATACTTTGAAGATGCAATGAATCTTCTGGCTAAACTTCCAGAAATAGCTGCGTTTATATACAGACTCAAATATAGAAATGGGGAAATTATTCCCGGTGATCCAAATTTAGATTTTGGAGGCAACTTTGCCCACATGATGGGAATTGCTAAACCTTATGATGACATAGCACGTTTATATTTCTTATTGCATAGCGATCATGAAAGCGGAAATGTTAGTGCTCATACCGGTCATTTGGTTGCAAGCGCATTATCTGACATGTATTATGCAATTAGTGCAATGCTCAATGGACTTGCAGGACCATTACATGGTTTGGCAAATGAAGAAGTTTTACGCTGGCTGCACGGTGTTATGGATTCAATGGGTGGTAAAATTCCAACAGAAGAAGAAATGAAAGCATTCGTATATAAAACTTTGGAGACAGGTGTAATTCCTGGATTCGGTCACGCAGTTTTAAGAAAAACTGATCCGCGTTATACAGCTCAAAGAGAATTTTGCTTAAAGCATTTACCTGAAGATCCTTTATTCAAGTATGTTGATCTTCTCTATAAAGTTGTTCCAAATATTCTTCTAGAAAAAGGAAAGGCAAAAAATCCATGGCCAAACGTTGATGCTCAGTCCGGAGTAATTCAATGGTATTATGGTGTCAAGGAATATGAATTTTACACAGTTCTATTTGGTGTAGGAAGAGCGCTTGGAGTTTGTTCAAATATTATTTGGGCAAGAGCACTTGGTTACCCGCTTGAAAGACCAAAATCATTAACTACCAAAATGCTTGAAGATATTGCATTCGGTAAAAAATAATTTCTTGAATTAAATAAAATAAAACCCTCCCAAATTTTGAGAGGGTTTTTTATTGTACGATTTCTATTTTTGCATGAAAATGTTGGAGAGATCTTGCCTGAAAAAAGAACAACTTATATTCTTGCAGCTATCATTGTAATTTTATTTGGTGCAATTGGGTTCACGTATTTTTATCTAAGCGCAAAAATAAAAGATGCAATTCATCAGCAGCCTATTATAATTACTGAAAATGAACGAAGAATTTATTCTCCTCCAATACCTGAAAAACTTGATTTCTGTACCGAAAAGGTACCGATTGAAGATTTTGATGTGAAGGAAAGAATCGAAAGAGAATTTCTTGTTAACACTTACTGGCATTCAGCAACTCTGCTTTATCTGAAAAGAGCTAATCGCTGGTTTACTGTTATTGAACCTATCTTAAAGAAAAATGGAATACCTGATGATTTTAAATTTATGGCTGTAGCCGAAAGCGGTTTGATTAATTCTGTTTCACCTGATGGCGCAACTGGATTTTGGCAGCTGATGGAAGCTTCTGCAAAAAAATATGGGCTTGAAGTAAATAAAGAAGTTGACGAAAGATATGATGTTGTTAAATCAACTAAAGCAGCGTGCGATTATCTTAATGAAGCCAAAACAAAACTTGGCAACTGGACTCTCGCAGGTGCTTCATATAATTACGGTATTCCAGGTATTGAAAATCAGCTCGCGCGGCAAAAAACCAAAAATTATTATAACCTTTATATAAATGACGAAACATACCGGTTTGTATCGAGGATTGTAGCACTTAAAGAAATTTTTAAAGATCCTAAAAAGTATGGATTTTATTTTACTGAAGATGAATTATATCCTGCAATTGAAACTGAGGAAGTTAAAGTTTCGTCAAGTATAAAAGATTTGGCGGATTTTGCTCAAAAGCAGGGCATCAATTATAAAATTCTAAAGGTTTTTAATCCCTGGCTTCGAAACAATTCTTTATCAAATAAGTCGAGCAAAACCTATATAATTCGAATTCCAAAGTCCGGAGAAGTAAAAATTATTGAAGAATAATTAAGAAACTTATTCCCGGATTGCCCTGAAATAGAGATTTTTTTTTATCTTTGGCAAACAAAATAGGTCCAACCTGAAACACATGCCATCGAAGAAAAAAGTGAAGTATATTTTCGTTACAGGCGGAGTTGTATCATCACTTGGAAAAGGAATAACTGCTTCGTCAATTGGTCTTTTATTAAAACTGCGCGGTTACAATGTAACCATCCAAAAATTTGATCCTTACATTAACGTCGATCCGGGAACAATGAATCCTTTTCAGCATGGTGAAGTTTATGTAACCGATGATGGTGCTGAAACTGATTTAGACCTTGGCCACTATGAAAGATTTTTAGATGTTGATATGTCGCGGGCAAATAATACTACAACCGGGCAGGTCTATCATGAAGTAATCTCTAAAGAAAGACGTGGAGATTTTCTGGGTGCAACCGTTCAGGTGATTCCGCATATTACCGATGAGATAAAAAAACGAATGAAGTATCTTGGTGAAAGCGGGAAATACGATATAATTATAACTGAAATTGGCGGAACTGTTGGTGATATTGAAAGTCTTCCTTTCCTTGAAGCTATGCGCCAAATTATGTTAGAAGTTGGAAGAAAAAGTGCAATAAGTGTTCATGTTACATTGGTTCCCTACATTTCTTCTGCCGGCGAAATGAAAACCAAGCCGACTCAGCATAGCGTTAAGAATTTACTTGAACTTGGAATTCAGCCGAATATTTTAGTTTGCCGTTCTGAAAATAAACTTTCGAAAGATATAAGAGAAAAAATTGCTTTGTTTACAAACGTTAAGAAAGAAGCTGTTTTTTCTGCTCACGATTGCCTAACAATATATGAAGTCCCAATTGTTTTGTATGAAAAGAATCTTGATCAAGTAATTTTAGAAAGATTGAAACTACCCGAGCTGACAATTAAATTCGAGGAATGGCAGAATTTTGTAAATACTGTAATTAATCCAAGTGGAATTGTCCGTATTGCAATCTGCGGAAAATATATTGAAAATAAAGATGCATATAAAAGTATTTCAGAATCATTTGTTCATGCTGGCGCTGAGAATAATGTAAAGGTAATCGCAGATTTTATTAGCTCCGAAATTGTCGAAGAAAAAGGTGCTGAAAATGTTTTAAAAAATTACGATGGCTTACTTATTCCGGGTGGATTTGGTGAGCGCGGAATTGAAGGGAAAATTCAGGCAATCCAATATGCAAGAGAAAACAAAATTCCTTTCTTTGGAATTTGTTTAGGTATGCAGTGTGCGGTAATTGAATTCGCCCGTAATGTTTGCGGAATGAAAAAAGCAAACAGCCAGGAATTTTTGAAGAATGCATGGAATGTAATTCATATAATGCCTGAACAATTGAAAGTAAAATTGAAAGGCGGTTCAATGAGACTTGGTGCTTATCCCTGTATTTTAAAAAAGGGGACAAAATCATATGATGCGTACCGTAAACCAAAAATTTCAGAACGTCATCGTCATCGTTATGAAGTAAATAATAAATTTAGAAAAGCAATTGAAGACAAAGGAATGGTAATCAGTGGAACATCACCGGACGAATTATTGGTTGAAATGATAGAATTAAATGATCATCCATGGTTTGTTGGTTGCCAATTTCATCCGGAATTAAAATCAAGAGCTATAAAAGCCCACCCGCTTTTTAGAGAATTTGTAAAAGCATCATTAGAATTTTCACAAAGGAAGTTGTCGAATTGAAATCATTAAAATTTGTTGTCGTTCTTTTGTTTGTATCTTTAAAACTATTTGGTCAATCCCAGGTTGATGCATTAATTCATCAGGGAATGAATGAAGCATACAATTTTCAGTTTGATGCAGCAGAAAAAACTTTTAACAAAATACTCGAAATTAAACCAAACTCGCCTGAAGGATATTACAGAATTTCTTTAATACATTTCTGGATATTTCTTGGTTCGAGAGATGAAGGTGAATACCAGGTATTTTTAAAGTTTGCTGATTTGGCACAGCAAAAGGCAGACAAAATTTTAGATAAAAATAAAAAAGATTATCTAACAAAATATATCTCCGGAAATCTTTATTCATTCCGTGCAATGGCCCAGGCAACAAACAATAAATCCGTTGATGCATTCTGGTCATGCAAAAATGCAGTTAATTATTATGAAGATGTTTTAAAGCAAAATCCTAAATACTATGACGCTTATCTTGGATTAGGTTTGTTTGATTATGCAATGAGTTTCGTACCAGATTTTCTTAAATGGGCAGTAAACTTAACCGGATTAAGTTCAGACAAAGCAAGAGGATTCAGATATATAAAAACTGCGTACAAAAAAGGTATTACATGTAAAACGGAAGCTGCCTTTCATTTATCAAAAATTTATACTGATTATCTTGCAGAATACGACAGCGCTTTCATTTTACTTCAAGACCTTTCTTCCAAATTTCCTAAAAATGCTTTGTTTAATTATCAATATGCAGTTAGCTTGATAAAAGCAAAACAACTTGACCGGGCACTTCCAATTTTAGATAGAGTTATTCAATTGAATAACAAAAGGATGCCTCAGATTACTGCGCTTGCTTATTATAGAAGAGGTGAAATTTATTTTTGCAAAAATCAGTTTAGAACAGCAATCAGAAACTATAAGAAATTTCTCGATATATCTAAAGAACTTGACTTTACTGGGATTGCCTCATTGAACACAGCTTTATCTTACAAGATGTTGGGCAAAGAAGAGGAATACAAATCGTACCTTGCGATGGCTAAAGGCGGTAATCAGGATTTATTTGAAGATGCCTATTCATATAAGAAGAGTGAACAATTTTCAAACAACGGAATTGATAAAATTTATTTGAAACTGGTACGAATGAAAAATTATCTCGCTGCCGGCGACAACAAATTGGTTTACGATAGTTTGAAATCGGATGTGAATAAATTTGAAGACTCGGAATCCAAAGCTATTGCCAGAGTATATTTAGCAGAAGCAGCATTAAATTTGAAAAAGTATAATGAAACTGTTTCAATAAGTGACCAGATTTCAGAAGAGAAAATTTCTTTAGAAAAATGGGTCGTACCAATGGCTGATTTGTTGAACGCTAAAGCAAAGTTCTACCTGGGCGATAAAACCGGCACAAAAGATCATCTTGAAGACGCTAATGACGAAAATGAATATGATTTTAAAGATTATATCCAATCTCAAATTGAATGGCTCAAAAGGAGAATTCACTAAAAAACATCGGAAAATATTCGTAAAAACGGTTCTTTTAATTGATTATATGTCCTCATTTAGATTATTTTTTCCACCAAAAATTATAGATTATGTTTAACGTCGCTGTCTTCGTTTCCGGACGAGGATCAAATTTACGATCGTTATTTGAAAAGGTTCGGAAGGATCAAATAAATATTTGTGCTGTAATCAGCGACAAAAAAAATTGCGGTGCAGTTGAATTCGCACAACAAAATTCAATTACTGTTTTTTTTGTTGATAGTAATGTTGAAAGTTATTCTCTCCTTATCAAAGAATTATTAAAGCTTTCAATCGATTTAATCGTTCTTGCGGGATTTCTTAAAAAAATTCCTGATGAACTTGTTGATGCATTTGAAAATAAAATTATTAATATACACCCTGCATTGCTTCCTTCGTTTGGCGGCAAAGGGATGTATGGAATGAATGTTCATAAAGCAGTTTTTGAATCTTCAGCAAAATGGTCAGGCGCAACTGTTCATTTTGTAAATAAAATATATGATGAAGGACTAATAATAGCTCAAAGAGTTGTTGATATTTCAAACGTTTCTTCACCGGATGAAATTGCGCAGAAGGTTTTAAATGTTGAACATGAGTTGCTGCCGTTTGTTGTACAAAAGATTTCTGAATCTAAAGTTGTCTTAAAAAATAACCGCGTTTACGTGGTTGATTAAGAGGAAACCGTGAAAAAATATGCAGTTGTTAGTGTATCCGATAAGACAAATATTGTAGAATTTGCTCTTGAGTTGAATAAACTTGATTATCAAATTATTGCTACG